>JAOZHK010000075.1 GCA_026014905.1 Candidatus Bathyarchaeota archaeon | reverse complement strand
ACTCCACAAACTGAAGTGTCATGAAGCCATGGTCGTCCACGGCCTTGATGGATTGGATGAAGCATCAACAATCGGAAAAACTCGACTTGCCTGGTTAAAAGATAATCACATTCACATTCAAGAAGTGACGCCCTCAGATTTTGGCTTAACGCAAACAACACCATCAGCTCTTCTTGGCGGTAGCCCAGAAGCCAATGCTGAAATCAGTTTCCGGATTTTGTATGGGAAGAAGAGCGCTTCGAATCCAAAGAAAGATATTGTATTAATGAATGCCGCATTGGGGATAATAGTTGGTGGAGAAGCGACACGCTTCAAAGAAGGAGTGAAACTCGCTCAAGAATCCCTCGAAAGTGGACGAGCTTATAAAAAATTAAAAGCAATAATCAGAGCGAGTCGAGGTGACCCATCAATCCTTGAAGAGATGGAATATCGCTATGAAAGACTTTCTTGATAAACTGGGTCATGCAGCTCAAAATACAGTAAGTGAAGGCTACTATGATCTAAATGGAGGTCAGAAGCAGCATCACGTGTCCACGATGAGTATACAGCAACGTATTCGAGGAGCTATTCACGCTCCGATAATCGCCGAAGTGAAATTCGCTTCACCTTCAGCAGGACGAATCCGACAGAATGAGAACATCGAGCAGTTAGCCACCTCTCTTACACGCGGAGGCGCCATCGCGTTATCTGTACTCACCGAACCTAAGTATTTCTCTGGATCAATTACAAACTTCATCCGCATTCGGGAAAGCGTGAATCTTCCTTTGTTAATGAAAGACATCATCATCAGTCCCCGCCAAATCGATACAGCTGCTGCCATCGGAGCGGATGCCATCCTACTGATTCAGGCACTCTTTCATCGAGGATACTGTAAACTCGATCTCAGACAAATGATCACGTACGCACAAAGCTTGAATCTCGAAGTACTATTAGAGACTCATACCAAGAACGAGTTCATGACAGCATTAGATACCCCAACGAATCTCATAGGCATAAACAATCGGGATCTCAGCAATTTACACGTCAACATCCAAACGACCACAAAGATTCTGCAAAATATACCTCCACAGGACGCCCTCGAAACGAAAGTCATAGTTAGTGAAAGTGGAATAACCGAACCCCACCATATTCGCGAATTGTATCGAAACGGCGCACACGCTTTCCTCGTGGGCTCCGCAATCATGAAAGCCCAGCATCCAGAAGAAACACTGCGAAAATTGGTGATGGCGATATGAGTCCCGTGAAGATCAAAATCTGTGGTATCACGCGAGAACAAGATCTCATGGCTGCGGGAACCCTCGGGGCAGATGCCGTAGGATTAGTGGTGGGTGTGCCTACGTCTCCACGTAACATTTCTATTACGAAAGCTCGCGCCCTACTTGGATGTATTCCCTCATATTTGACAAGTGTACTCGTCACCGTCCCTAAATCAGTATCTAAACTTCAACACCTTTCTCGACAGATACAGCCAGATGCCATCCAAATACATGGCGATCATCTAACGGATATCACAAAGATCAAACAACGAATACCTTCTGTAACAATCGTTAAGGCGATTAATGTGACCCACGAAACAGCATCCCACATTCGTCTCCGAATACAGGGATATGACGCCGTCCTTCTTGACTCTCATCAAGTAGGTCAATACGGAGGAACCGGACACACTCATGACTGGACTCTAAGTCGACAGTTAAAGCAGCTCATCCACCCCACCTGCGTGATATTAGCGGGAGGATTAACGCCAGAAAACGTACAGCCCGCGATCCATGTCGTAGAACCCTCCGCAGTAGATGTATCCACGGGTGTCGAATTGAGTCCCGGTATCAAAGATCCGGAAAAAATGCGAATCTTCATCACAAATGTAAAGAAAGTAGGAGGCTAATCGTTGAAAAGCTATTTTGGTAGATATGGTGGCCAATACGTGAACGAAACCTTAATGCCTGTTCTTATTGAGCTGGAAGAAGCCTTTGCTAAACATTATCCAACCCCTGCCTTTCAAAATACGTTGCATCAATTATTACAAGATTATGGAGGGCGCCCTACACCCCTCTACTATGCCAAGAAATTCAGTGACCACATAGATTCGACGATCTATCTCAAACGGGAAGACCTATTATGTGGTGGCTCCCACAAACTCAATAATGCAATAGGTCAAGCCCTTCTCGCCCAAGAAATGGGCAAAACACGGTTGATCACGGAGACCGCCGCGGGGCAACACGGCTTAGCAACCGCCATGGCGGGAAATGTATGTGATCTTGAGACAGAGATCTTTATGGGAGTGAAAGACATGAAGCGCCAAGCAAGCAACGTGCAGCGTATGAAACTCTTAGGCGCGACAATCACCCCCGTCCACAGCGGAGAAGGGGTGCTTAAAGACGCTGTATCTGATACATTACGGGAATGGACAACCTGTTCCCAGACCACACATTACCTTATGGGATCTACAGTTGGGCCCCACCCCTTTCCTGAGATCGTCGCCAGTTTCCAAAGCGTTATCGGAAACGAGATGAAGCAACAAATCCTCGAGAAAGAAGCAAGACTTCCCGACGCAATCATTGCATGCGGTAGTGGAGGGAGTAATGCTCTCGGTGCATTTCGTCCGTTCCTTCACGAGCCGGTTCAACTCTATTTTATAGAAGGGGGAGGGGAAACCCTATCGGCGGAGAATAGCGCTGCAGCCTTTCAACTCGGAAAGCCTGGGGTTCTCCATGGTGCGATCATGCAAGTCCTACAAGATCAACATGGACAAATCAAACCCGCTCAAACTCGGGCAGCAGGACTCAATTATCCGGGAAGAGGTCCTGAAATCTCTCATTTATGTGAAACCAAGCGAGTGAAAGCCGGTTACGCATTTGATCACCAAGTCTACGAGGCAGTCCAGACCATGAGTCGACTCGAAGGATTAATCCCTGCACTCGAAACCGCTCATGCAATCGCATACTTACTTCAACATCCCGAAGAATTTCATCACGATCGTCTCACCATCGTAAATTATTCCGGACGAGGAGATAAAGACCTTCCAGCAATAATGAGGTATGTCTATGGATCTTGAGAGCACTCTCCACCATCTCCGCGAAAGGGGCGAAGGTGCCCATATGCCTCATGTATATTATGGTGATCCTCACGAAGCGTTTTCCCAGCAGCTCATACACACGCTGAGCAATGAGGCGGATCTACTCGAATTTGGTATTCCCTTCTCGGATCCCACCGCAGATGGACCCACTTTTCAACTAGCTTGTGAGCGAGCGTTACGTGCAGGCATGACTCCGATAAAATGCTTTCAAGGCATCCGTAAGCTCAGAGAAGAAGGCATCACAATCCCAATCATCGTCACAACCTACTATAATATTCCGTATGTTTATGGCATTACATCATTCATCAAAACAATTCACGACGCAGGCGCTCAAGCGATCTTAGTCCCAAATCTCCCAATCGAAGAAGCCCCACCACTCTTCGCAGCAAGTCGAAAATACCATATCGATGTCATTCTCCAAGTATCTCCTGCCACAAGCCAATCCCGGATACAGCATATTGTTGACGCCGCGAAAGGTTTCATCTACATCATCAATGTTGAAGGCGTTACAGGAGCTCGAAATCGTTTCCACAAATCGACATTTCAACTAATCGACACAGTTCGAAAACAGACAGGTATTCCCTTACTCGCGGGATTTGGAATCTCCCAACATCACCATGCTGAAGCGATGGTGGCTGCTGGAGCCGATGGAGTCATCGTCGGCAGTGCCTATGCGAAAATATATGAAAGGAATCTTACTCACCCAGCGACCACATTACCAGAAATTCAAGAATTGGCAAGGCAAATCAAACAAGGTTGTAATAGCGGATTCAGCAGACGTTTAGTTAGCTAGAATAGAAAATGATATTGCAGAAAAATAGATATCTCCGCGCTGGTAGTTAACACGATCATTATAACTCTTCAAAACTATATCATTGATTATTAATACATTTGTGTTAAACCACCCGTTATAATGCGAATCTAACGTATGAATTGTATTACGCATCAGTAGCTGTGTGTCATAACAAGTCTTTTCTTAGAGCACCGCTAATCTCGTCAATATCGAATCTCCTAAAAGATTCACTCCATATTGTAAAAGAAAAATGAGAGAATACGATGTTAAACCGAGAGCAATGCGGGAATCCCTGGAATGGAAAATGTCATCGCAATGATATTCACGTTTACATTCAGTACCGTAATGAACAACGACCTATCTGCCGATCATGCTGGCAGAAACTCGCAGACCCAGAGTACGAATGGTAATCGGCGTGGGCACCTACACTGCAGAAAAAGATCTTGCTCATAATTTTACGATGACTTTCATGGATTCATTAGCTTCAGCGACAATCTGAAAAGCTTTACCGATATCATTTAAACAGAATCGATGGGTAATCATTTCTTTAACCTTGATATCTTGATCACGAATAAGGTTTAAAGCCTCCGTAAGATCCTCAGGACCTGCACCATAAGTGGTCATTAATGTGATTTCATTTCGCCACAGAGCGGGTAAAGGAATTGTAACCGTCTCAGTTGGGGGAGGTACCGCAAAAAACAGGATTGTTCCACCACGATCTATCGAGTGGTATGCTTGGTGAACAGCAGGTAATGCGCCTGTGCACACTATTACTTTGTCCGGCAGGCATTGATTATTGACTTTTCGTGTTATGCCAGGAACATCGTCATGAGCGTGAATTGTGACATCCGCACCAAATCGTTTAGCTGCAGCTAATCGGTAATCCCGAACATCCGTGGCGATCACTCTTTTTGCACCCGCATGTTTCGCAAGCTGGATGTGAAGTAGTCCTGTAACACCACAACCTAGAACTAAGACAGTTTGGCCCTGGGCGAGACGGATTAACCGTTGACCTCTGACAACGCAACCTAGTGGTTCTATGAAAGTCCCTTCTTCATAGGATATTGTGGAGGATAACGGGAATGTCCCATTTCTGATATTAATTTGTGGAACCCGAATATATTCCGCGAATCCTCCAGGATCAAAGTTAGTGGTATGTAGAGTTTCACATGCCGTGTGATGCCCATTACGACAATAAGAACAATTATTACAGGGAACATGGTGAGAAACAAAAACACGGTCACCAACCTCAAGAGTACGAATATTCTTACCCTTCTGAACGATAATTCCCGTCATTTCATGCCCTAAGATTCGTGGCGCACTCCGAATTCGATACCACTCTAAGACATCACTTCCACATATACCACAGGCTTTCGCGTTGACGAGGATCTCATCGGGATCGATAACAGGAATAGGTCGTTCTTCGAGTCGGATATCTTTGTTATTATAATAAACAGCAACACGCATGAAAATCATATCCGGGCAAAAGAACCTTAATTGGGCGTATGTATATTATTTACCAGTTTTTTGCTGCATAAATAATTGATCTGCTTCGCGTGCAGTCGCATTGTCGTGAACGATTGCTCGTATCGCTTTGATCATGGCGACGGGATACTCATTTTTCCAGATATTACGACCTAGGTTTACCCCGATCGCACCATTCTGTATTCCGTCATATACAAAATCAAAGACTTCTCGTTCCGTATCAACTCGTGGACCTCCAGCCATGACAACAGGGACAGGGCAGCCATCCACTACTTTATCGAAGTCTTCACACCAATATGTTTTAACAATCCGTGCACCAAGTTCGGCGCCAATTCGACACGCTAATCCCAGATATCGAGCATCTCGTTTCTCCAATTCGCGACCAACTGCGGTGACTACCATAACCGGAATCCCAAATTCTTCCGCTTCGTCAACTAATTTTGCGAGATTGAGGAGCGTTTGCCGCTCGTATTTACTGCCAACAAATATTGAGATGCCAACGGCTGATGCATTGATGCGTACAGCCTCTTTCATTGAAGTGGCAAGTCCCTCATTTGCAAGGTCATCGCCAATAATACTTACGCCGCCTGAAACTCGTAGGATGATAGGTTTCGTGTTCTCGGGATTAATACATGCTCGAGCGACACCGCGAGTAACAAATAATGCATCACAATAAGGGAGTAACGGCTTAATTGTCTCTCCAGGCTTTTCTAACTTCGTCGTTGGTCCTTGAAAATAGCCATGATCAATGGGTAAAAAGAGGCATCTTCCATCTTGCTGAATTAATTGTGATAATCGATTTTTCATTCCCCAATTCAAAGAAGCCACATCCTTCATTCAAAGAATATGTTTTGTCAATTTGTGTTAATAAAGCTAGCTAGGCTCTTACGAACCCTAACTAACCAAACATGATTTCTACGTTAAATGTGCAGCGATGTAGACATAAGAATTGAATAGAAATAGACTAGCTTATTCTCTTCACGCGCGCGTATGCCACACTTCAATAATCGTCTGGTAGAGAAGGAAGTCGCGGTAAATCTGTAACATTCATTTGAGGTCTTGTCATGAAATGCTCAGCTATCTGTTCAATAGCCTCTCGACGAATGCTGCTCATCGACATCTTTAACTCAGTGAGCTCTGCCGCGTTAGATATTACACGGGCATCCAAACTCTGTAACTGTTCATAGATTTGATTAATATGTTTTCCTAGACGAATCACGTAATCAGTCAAATCATTTCGCGTAGGTTCCGTCATTTTAATCTTGATTCCAACTATAACTCGATTACGAATATATAGTTAACCAACCTGAGATGGCATGTCTGATTGATACTGCCATGTAGTATATTCACAGCCAGGGCCTAGAACATTTCTTTGCTCCGCGCTCGGGACACACATGTACACAATATTCTCGAGAAATCATGCCCCCTTTGATCTCACAAAATCTGAGGAGATGATCTCTGTCATGAATATTGAAAGAGAAGGACATAAAGCATCCACTATGTCAAAACGATGCGTATATGGATTATGCAATATTTCCATAGAAGAGAGTCCTCATTTTTCTACGCACGCGTATTCTCTATATGATTGTTCCGCGAAAGCCTAATCTAGCTAGCTAGCTAAGCAAAGTATAATAGGAACACGATATGTTTATCCGTACTTATCGTGATGTAGCTACAATGTTGTCAACACAAGGAAAAACAACAATCCTCCTCGGAATCGTCATCATTGCTGCAGTGTCGATTTACTTCCTGTATCCGCGGCCTACTGAACAATTCATTGTCTCAACAACGACAAGCCTCTATGAAACGGGTCTGTTAGACATTTTAAAACAAAGATTTGAACAAACCTACCCTGGGCATAACGTGTCCTTTATTTCACAAGGAACGGGAAAAGCCATCGCAACTGCACAGAGAGGGGACGCAGACATGATTCTCGTCCACGATCCTGTCAAAGAATTTGCATTTCTTGAAGAAGGGTATGGGGTTAATCGAAAAATCATTGCATATAACTTTTTCATCATTGTTGGACCGGATACTGACCCCGCTGATGTTGGAGGCACCTCGCCCATCGAAGCGTTGGATGCAATCAAAGCTGCAGGCGAGAATGGAACAGCGCTGTTGGTCTCTCGAGGTGACAATTCGGGAACACATGCAAAAGAACAGCGATTATGGGCCGCCGCAGGATACAATTATTCGGAAATCCGCTTTGAATCATGGTATTTAGAGGCGGGAACTGGAATGACCGCAACCTTACAACTGACGAATGAAAAAGAAGCCTATACGATTTGTGACATGGGTAGTTATCTCTCAAACTATGCCCAAGGCAATATACAATTGGTGAAACATGTCGAGGCTGGGAAAGATACGTTAAATGTCTATGCCGCCATCGCTTGCAACCCACAGAACATTACAACTGCTAAGTTTGAAGTATCAATGCTATTCATCGAATTCCTCCTCAGCAATGATATTCAATCACTACTCCAAGATTTCGGCGTCTCAGAATATGGAGAAGCATTATTCAAACCATGGATTCCAATGATGATGAGCGAACAGGACCCAGATCTCATTCAATGGGTTGGCGACTATGCATACTTCAACGGAACGGAATGCCCCACAGAATATCGATATAATTCTGGAGAGTTATATTAGCTGATCGCAATTATACGCTACCATAAACTTTTTTTTAATGAGTTTTGGTAAGGAAGTTACATTGTCACTTGAACCAATTATCGATGGATTTGCCCAAGCCCTCCAGCTTATACTGAGTGGCGATCCGGAATTAGTGGACATCACGCTTCGATCCTTTCAAGTATCGTTTAATGCCCTGTTAATGGCATCACTTGTTGGCATTCCGTTGGGTGCACTGATAGGAATGAAAACCTTTCGAGGAAAACGGCTTGTTAAAACTGTTTTCTCGACACTTATTGGTACACCGACAGTGGCCTTAGGGCTTATCCTATATCTCTTTCTGTCGAGAAGCGGTCCGTTGGGACCACTTCAACTCTTATACACCGTCCAAGGGATCTCAATTGGTCAAGCACTTTTAATTCTCCCTATCATTGTTAGTTTTAGCGCAAGCGCTATTGAAGCCCAAGACAAACAACTTAGAGATTTAGCGAGAACACTCGGCGCCACGGAGTTTGATACCGCGTTGACCATCCTCCAAGAGTCATCTAATGGAATTATCCTCGCGTTAGTTGCTGCGTTTAATCGAGCCTTTGCGGAATTAGGGTTAGCGATGATGTTAGGAGCCAACATACGTTACGTGACACGTGTCTTAACTACAACAATCGCCTTGCAATCCGCAATGGGTGAAATTACACTCAGTATCGCGTTATCCATCATTCTCATCATCGTCGTTTTTGCTTTAAACACCCTTGTGAACATATTCCGGAGAGAATCATAATGTCTTCCACTTACGAACTGAATGAGGTGACAAAGACCTACGATACAATCACAGCATTGCATAATGTAACTTTCACCATCAAAGATCGTGTTACCGCTATAATCGGATATAGTGGGGCAGGGAAAACAACCCTACTTAAACTGCTTGCCGGGCTTGAAACTCCCTCTTCAGGGGTAATACGGTATCGAGGAGCAGTTCTTACTCGACAGTCTATTCGCGATCTCAGACAAGAAGCGACCATGCTCTTTCAAGATCCCGTGTTTTTCAATCAATCTGTCAGAGACAATATAGCCTATGGTCTTAGAAGAAGAGGAATATCAAAGACCGAGGCAAATCACAAAGTCCTTCAACTACTAAGCCGATTAGGATTGGAGGGCTTTGAAAAACGAAAAGCGGCAAGCCTTTCAGGTGGTGAGCAGCAACGTGTTGCGCTCGCCCGCGCGTTAGTTCTTGAACCACATGTTCTTCTCCTTGATGAGCCCACATCAAACCTAGATCCAGCAAACATGAGGGTTATTCTAAATCTGATTAAAGATGTTGCAGAAGAAACCTATGTGATCATTGCTACTCATGATTTTCGACATGTTGTTGAACTCGCTGATCGCATTGCACTATTGATTAACGGCGAACTCCTGCAATTTGATAGCCCGCAGAAAATCTTTAATGAGCCACGGAGTACCGCGACAGCGCGGTTTGTCGGTATCGAGAATATCTTGCAAGGAATAGTCATTGCAAACATTAATGGGGTTGCGCATGTCAATATGGGGAATTTTGAGATTTATGTGGTCTCCCCCATCGATTCGGGAACAGTCAACGTCTTCATTCGACCAGAGAGTATCATACTCGCTACGGATCGGTTTAAAAGCAGTGCTCGAAACAATATTGAGGGGCGAATAGCGGAGATCACGCAGATAGGAAATATTTTTCGAATCGTCCTTGACAACAAACTCATTGCATTTATAACTAAGCAGTCTCTCGATGAGCTGGGGCTGAGGGAGGGAAAAACGGTATATGCCTCCTTCAAAGCAACTGCTGCGTATATTCAACAGAGTTAACGAATCAAAAAGAATAATATTTTCTCAGCTAGCGATAAGATAGCAACTATGAAGGGGATAAACACTGGATTTATGGTCCATATCTGAACTTCGTAAAAAAAATATATAGAGTATGTCTAGAGGTTTTTACTAGACACTGGGATGGCCTTCGGAAGAACCAAGATAATAACGAGTTTTGCATTCTTTGGGTTTATTCTGGGGACTGTTGCATATTTCGTGTTCAAATGGTTTGTGGCTAACGATCTGATTCATATCAATTTTCCGTCTATCTCGAGTCTTGTTATGTCTCCCTGGTTTATTTCCGGAACTATAGGTGCGCTGATATCAACGCTTATTTTAGTTATTTTTTCGCGATTGACGAGCTAGCTTGCGTAACCAGAAGCTGACACGGTCTTCGATTTCATTCTAGAGTGAATTCGGCTGTGATGGGTATCTTTTCTGTAAAGATTTTTACTACGGGGCAGTTCGCTTCAGTGCGTCTCCATAGAGCTCGCATTTTCTGATCGCGGGCATTGCCTTTAACCCGCACCTTTAGTGTGACGCCAGTTAATGTAGGTGAATCCTCACTTTTCTCAGCTTCAGCAATAACTTCTAGCTTGCTGAATGGGACAGCACTCGCATAAGCGACGTCAGCAAATATCGTAACCGCGCAATCCGCCAGACTCATGATTGCTAACTCTAGAGCTGAGGGGCCTTTATTCTCTCCCCCACTATCTGTGGGGAGATCTAATACCATGCTATGTTGCCGGGCATTATCAGCAATAGACCGGTAATTATCCACCCAAGTTGCTCTTGCTTTTATAATGGTCACGTCTCAATCTCCCGTCGTAACCAAGAATCTGAGAATATATATTATTTATGATGACTAGTGTGGGTACTTTATTCAGAGCATGGATCATGGAAATGAGAAGAGTGTGGTGACTTTTCTATCTCTTTCAGGACACCATATCTAAGTGCGCGAGTGCAGAGGATATGAAGGTCCCAGCGAGTGACCTGTTGAAATCACGATCTATTCCTAGATGATCGCGCGATCGTAAGAAGTTTTGTCTCAAAGCGTAGAATGAACAGGATAACGGGTTGTAACCTCTTTAGATCACGGAGTAAGGATTTGAATGTTTTAATATCAGTAGAGTCAATAGCTCCAAAAAATGGTGCGAGAACCAAGAAGATGAGTAGGTAACTGAATAGCCCTAGGAACATAATGATGAGGGGTGAGAGGAGAGAGGATAAATAGTATTGAACGCCATAGATGGCAACAGCAGCTGCAACCGCAGTTAGGAAGATCCGGCTATTTTTACCAAAATCTGGACGGACTTGAAACTTGTTTTGAATAATATAAAGACCGACGAGTGTCGCGGTTGTATGTGCACCCAAGTTGGCTAGAATAAAACCTTCGAGGCCAATGAAGTGGAGAAAAAGTGGGGTGAGTGCGATGGATACACCGAATCGGACCAACTCAATTTTGAATGTGCTCCGTGTTTCGCCTTGACTGTTTAAGAAGTTACCGTTGCATAAGTAACCGATACTGGCAAGCAAAGAGGGCAGTAGTAACAGGGCTAAGTATTGAGGGGCATAGGGATATTTCATACCAAATAAAGTGAAGATTAAAGGCTGGGAGAGTGATGCGAGTAATAAAGTCCAAGGCACAATTAATAATGCGACATATCGAACAGATTCCCGGAAGATCGTCCGAGTATTTGTGGGCTGAAGTGAATGGCTGAATTTAGAATAAGTGGGGTACAGTGTTACTCGGATAGCTTCAGCAAGCACCCCGGTGAGCATCCCAAATTTAAATGCTACATCATAGTTTCCAATGAGTTCGTCTGAAATAAACCATGGCAATAAGACGCCGCGAAATTGATTGATCATATTGCCAATAACGTTGCCAATAAAAATAGGTATGCCAAAGCGCGTCATCATAGTCAATAATTCGCGGTAACCGATGTGTCTCTGAGTAACAGAAGTGACGGAGATGTTACTGGATTTAATCGCTAAAAGCGCAGCTAGAGATCCCCCAATCATGAAACTAACAACGTGTCCTAATACAGCGCCTGTTACACCGTAGCCTAGAAGAATTAACATTGGAGAAAGCAGCGCTTTAATTATGCTTTGGGTAATATTGACCATTGATCGACGCCCCATCTGTTCGTATCCTGCGAAGATTGCGAGACTGGTAGTATACATTGTGTGGAAAAATATCGACATCGCGGTAAATTGAATGTAAGGAGTAAGCGCCGGGCGATTTAGTAGGACTGTCGATACCCAAGATGCGCTCAAGAATAGTGCAAAGGAGATGAGGCTGGCGGACCCTATTTTGAATAATAGCGCTATTCGGACTAAACGTCGTGTTTTCCAAGGCGTGTTGTTTGATCTATACCGCGCAGTATAGCGTGTTACTGCAGAGTTGATTCCCCAATCAGATAAAATGACAAAGAGTAATTCCGGCAGTAAGGAAAGAGTGTAAAGTCCATAATCCGCCGGAGAAAGTAGACCTGCGACAAAGAGTGTGCCAATTGCCCCAATCACCGCTGCAAAGGAGCCTCCGAGAAACGTGATCAAGCCTCCACGAGCAGAAGTAGCAACCGCGTCGCCAACTTGACTCATTTAGCTCGTAATCTCCTCTGGTTGATTGGGTTCTGAATTATCTAGTGGACTATAACGTCTCATGTATGAATATCTAACTTCATAAATCTGTGGTCTAGTACTAGTTCCGGTTGACAAGCTCCGATTATGATGAAGCTTTCTAAGCTGAATATTTCGATGTTAACTATAAGGATACATGTAAAATATTTCTATCTGAATTGTTCTAGACAAACATTCTTGAGAAAAATTCGCGTGCATGAAAGATTCTCCATAAGGACGCCTAATGATTTTAGGGATATACTTTTATTGTGGTTAGCAAGCTATCGGAACTTAACTATCTAGATGTATATTGGAAGAATCCAAATGAGTGAAACGATTAATAACCTGAAAGAAGCCTTTGCAGGAGAATCACAGGCAAATAGACGATATCTCACTTTTGCTATAAAAGCAGATCAGGAAGGCCTGCCCAATATCGCCAAATTATTTCGCGCCGCTGCGGCAGCTGAAACAGTACATGCCATGAATCACTTGCGGATTGCTGGTGAAGTGGGAATGACTATCAGCAATCTCGATGAAGCGATTTCTGGAGAAACCTTTGAATTCACCAAAATGTACCCCAAGTTTATTGAGACCGCTCGCAACGAACGAAATAAACGCGCCGAATGGAGTTTTAACGTCGCCAACCAAGTTGAGGAAATTCATGCGGGATTATTTCAAACAGCATTAGCGGCCTTAAAGAATAGCTTAGATCTCTCTGCTGTCGAGTACTATATTTGTCAAGTTTGTGGGCACACTGTAGACGGAGCCGCTCCTGAAAAATGTCCGATCTGCGGGGCACCCAATAGCAAATATATCAAAGTCGACTGAAACGCACAGTTCAACACTTTGAGATGTTTAGCTTAATCTCCCTTTTTTTGGGGGATCTAGCGCGGGTATAGTCGATGTTAAATGTAATTAACTGTAAGCATTACTGCTTTTTGGTCTACTTCAATTTTTTCTGAATCTTGAAGAGTGTATATTTTCACGGTTATTCGAAAGGTTTCAGATTCTCCTTTTGGAGTGGGACCAACAATTGTGATGGGGATGGTCGTTGATCGGTCAAGGATTCCTCCGGTGGGATGTATTAGCGTATAACTCTGGTCGTGAGTCTTGACGTTATCCAGATGAGCCCCGGTCAAAGGATCATAAAATTGAAAGTTGTGATTTGTATAGGTGATGTGCAGAATAAAAGCTGACGGAGTGGGGGCATGATTTGTGATTTTGGTAATTAATGTCGAATTTTCTCCCATCAGAATCTCAGGTTGAGAGAAGGCTGCCTCCAATTCAAAGGTTTGAGTGGGCGCAGTTATGCCAGGATTAGCAATAAATAACACAGCAAAGGAAATAGCTGCACAGATTATGATGAAGGGGTTCTTTAGTGAGATATCCATATCTGTTTGACTACCTTTCGACAGTTGATCATAAACCCTCTCTTCTTAAATAAAATTCTTTGTACTCTATCTCAGAATATCTAAGTAATACGTTTACATATGAAATGCGCCTTGATTGAACACCAAATATTCAAAAACGGCTCGACGGAGAAGGATATTTTGCATAATTCAAGTTAAAGCGCTAACAGATGTTGGAGTACGCGCGTGCCTTTGTAATTTACTCAATAGCCCATTTCAGGTGACTCTACCTAAAGTACTAGATCATGAGACCTAGGGCTCTAAATGATAAGTTAGCAAGCTAAAAGGTGTAGTGTTATGCTGAAAGATTTATATTGCGCTCGTGAACACTAGTAATCTGCGGTGTACATGAGTAAAATGAGGTTCGTACCTTGGGGTACCGCCGTCCTTACCGGGTTACTCTTAGTCTGCTGCTTTTCTGTTCCTCTAGTTACTGGAGGAGAGTTATTCGGATATCTGGAGTGTAAATATCCCTACTCTTTTGTATGGGTGTACTGTAGTCAATCGCTATTTAAATCATCTCCATTCCAAAGAGCCGCCTTTTTAGACGCTATGACGCAGGCTATTAATTGGTGGCGGCACAGCCCCAAAATCATGCCAGTGTGTTTAAGCTATCGGATAAGCGACATGGTTTTTGAAAATGGAGAAGATTTTGTAATATGGTGGCAAAGCCTGCCTGTCAGTCGGGATATGGTTATTTACATAGTTGATGACTACTTACAGGCGAGTAAAACCGAGTGTTTAAACGCTATTGGAAACGCAGATGGGACAATATTTACTGGAGATGCCTCTCTATGGATAGCTACTCAACACATCCAGTGCGCTAATGGCTATCCCAACCGCCAAAGTTGGATTCCCTATTCTGAGTTTCATGATATCATGAAAAGTCTTTTAGGTGAAGGCGTTGGACATAGCGGGCAATGTCCACTGGGAGATCTCTTAGGCCCATTCTGGGAGTGTATATTTGAATCCGTCGAAGATGCAGAACAGCATCCCGACAATATCTGCCCTCTCTGCTGGCGATGGTACGTCAATAATGCGTTGCCGTTATTTAATGGTTGAATGATTCCTAGAATTGTGTCAATATTTGTGTGCTTACGAGAGGTCCTGCTTGCTAACTATGTTGAAAGTGGAGAGCTGAGTAGCTAAGTTATTGATCGCGAGTTATCGATGCAGGTCAGCGTTCTTCTAAAAGCTTTTTTGCATTCTGTTGCCAGCGTGAGATACTCGTTGCTGAAAAGCCGTGTGCTGTAAGTTCCTTAAGTGTAGAAGTAGCTAAAACCTGGGCAGTAGTTATACCAGCAGCTGCAAGTTTTGCTGCAGTCACTTTACCGATGCCTTTGACAGCAGTTAAGGGAATAACCGTCAGCAACGCGGTTAATGCTTGAATATTCCATTTATGGCTGGTTCGTCGACGTTTATCCACAGGAATATCGTGTATTTTAGCATCGTGTAATGTCATTCCTGCTTCAGCTAGCTCTCCCGGGCTGAATCCCTTGCCTTTTCGTTTATCACGCCACAACATCGAGATATAGACTGTGGCTTCAAGTTGATTAGGTGTCATGATAAGTTACATCCTGAAACATCATTATCGAAATCAACCGATTTATAAAGATGTTACGAAAAAAACGTGAAAA
>JAOZHK010000058.1 GCA_026014905.1 Candidatus Bathyarchaeota archaeon | reverse complement strand
AGAAGGACGAGTCGTCAAAGGCATTGGCTTTCAAAATCTCCGAGATGCTGGAGATCCTGTGGAACTGGCTTCATTCTATAACCATGAAGGAGCGGACGAATTAGTTTTTTTGGATGTGTCGGCTTCCTATGAGCACAGGAATATCCTCCTTAACGTAGTTAAGCGAACCGCTGAAGTTTTATCCATTCCGTTCATGGTCGGAGGGGGAATTCGATCACTCGATGACATTCATGATATCTTGTATCATGGCGCCGATAAAGTCGCAATTAACACCGCAGCGGTCAAAGAACCAGAGATTATCTATACGGCATCGAAGATGTTTGGGAGCCAGTGTATCGTTGCCTCCATAGACGTTAAACGTGTTTACGTTAATGGCGAAGGGGAATCGCCAGGCAAAATTGTTCGCGAAACGCCTCAGGGAAGATGTTGGTGGGACGTATACATTTATGGTGGGCGCGAAAGTGTTGGTATTGACGCGATTAAATGGGCGAGAATGGCAGCAGCGTTAGGAGCAGGGGAAGTTATGGCGTCATCCCTTGATTATGATGGAACTAACCTTGGTTATGACAATGTTTTTTTATGTCAGGTTTCGGAAAGCGTTCAAGTTCCTTTAATTGCTAGTAGTGGTGCTGGAACGCCTCATCATCTCCTTGAGGCGTTTACGATAGGAAAAGCAGATGCGGTGTTAGCAGCCAGCATATTTCATTATGGAAAGTATTCGATTCGCGAGGTTAAAAATTACCTTGCCAGTCATGGTATTCCAATACGATTAGTCGAATGAAACAGCCACACGCACACGTTAGTACCAGGTCACAGGCAAGTAGTCAGTGCGATTTGAGATAATTGATTACGTTTTCGTCAAAATCAAAATCGAGTGCAATTTCTTTCGCTGAAGGAGAGTCTTTAAAGAAGATGAGTTTGAGATATGGCAACACTTCTCGAGTGATTGTGGATACGCCAAGATGGATATGCGGCTTCATTTTTTTAGCGATCTCAGTACGCAAGCGACGTCGCGCTCGACTCCGTGAGAGAAGTCGTATCCGTTGTGGAAATTTGTATGGCGTCCATCGATTAGGTCCAGCAGTCGATTTTGCTCCAGCAACGCCAGCAGTCATTTGATCAAAAGCATACTTCAAGAGTTTCCACGCTTGGAAAGTCCGAGCTCTTTTAAAATAAATGTCCGCGCGAGATAACGCGTCTAATGCATTGGATAAATCTTGAGTCGTTGAGAGGTGATAGGGAAGATTTTCGTAGATCCACTCAAACAGCATATCATGAGTGATGGCTGAGTCTTGCACAATTTGTCGTGCTTCCCAGAAGGTTTGTGCATGGAAAAGCCGATTTAATAGATTAAACACCGCTTCATGTCGATCACGATCACCTAGTTGGTAGATATCTGTTTCATTAAGTGAGTCTCGACCTTGGCTTAAAGCTTGGAGATCCACGATGGCGGAGCGGAGATCACCCCTCGCTCGTTTAGCGAGAGCAGCTAGTATTTTTTCATCTATCTGAAGAGACTCCGATTTTGAGATCTTTCGGAGATAAACCGCCATACTGCGGGTTGGAACACGTCGAAATTGAATAGCGATGCATTTATTGCGTAAACCTGAAAACTTGGTATTCCAAATATCATTTGCAATTAAAATTATGGGAAAATTTGATTTGTTAATTAAGGTCGTTACTGAACGAATTCCACCTCGATCGGAGGTTCCACTCATTCCCTCCAGTTCATCAAGAACGAATAACCGACTACTATGAAAGAGGGGACGCTGCTGGGAAGCCAGGCCAAGAATCTTCTCGAGTGCGCCTTTAGTCCGCCAGTTACTTGCATCTAAGATAATGAAGTCATAATCGAATTTGTGAGCAAGTATTTCGATGATACTTGTTTTCCCAACTCCAGAGGGGCCATAAAGGAACGCAGCCTTTTTTTTGGGGGGCTTGGTTGTCCAGGAATCAAGCCAGTCGAGAAGTTGTTTCACAGCTTTGTTATTGTCAACGAAGTCATCCAAAGTAGTGGGGCGAAATTTTTCCGTCCATGGAATCGACATAGAGTTATGTTCCTTGTCTCATCTCATCATAAATTAGGGCAAATTTAGCGAGAAGAGCACTAAATTGCACTTCTTCATTCGCACCTTGAGTAATGCGGAAATCAATTTCTCCAACCGTATCAGCCAGCTGCGCTTTCCAACGCGTGGGAAGATTAAAGCGAAGTAGTTCAGAGTGCACGGACTTGATCACATCAGATGCAGAAACGCCATATTCAATCAAGATTTGACGTAATTTGTTCCTGGCTTCAACAAATTCGCCATTAAATGCGAGTTTAAGCATCTCACGGATATCTTGGGGATGGACGCGCCCCGCGACGTTATAGATGGTGTCTTCCGTTATCGTCTCTCCATAGGCAGCTGCAGCTTGAAGTGTATTAAAGGCTTTACGTAAATCTCCTTGACACTCCGTCAATATTGCTTGCATACCATCGGCTCTTAATTCTAGCCCTTCGTTTTGAGCGACATAAGAAAGTCTTCCTTGAATATCATCATTATCTAATGGTGTAAATCGAAAAGGGGCGCATCGAGACTGAATCGGGTCAATGATTCTACTTGAATAATTACAGATTAAAATGAAGCGACATGTTTCAGTGT
The DNA here is from genome assembly GCA_026014905.1 of Candidatus Bathyarchaeota archaeon. The sequence goes on along the minus strand of JAOZHK010000058.1, from coordinate 3,119 downwards.
AGCGTTCCATCGTTCGACGCAATGCTTGTTGTGCGTCAGACGTCATATTATCGGCTTCATCTAGGACCAAGATCTTGAAAGGGATTCCCCCTAAACTTCGAGTCCGGGCAAACGTCTTGACGCGTTCACGCACAACATTGATCCCTCGTTCGTCACTAGCATTTAATTCGAACAAAGAATCCGCGTAGTTTTCTTTGAAGAGGTCTCGAGCTAAACTGAGTGCTGCAGTAGTTTTACCTGTGCCTGCTGGCCCCGCGAAGAGACAATGAGGCATGGTATTTGTTTCGACAAACCCTTTGAGACGATCGACTATTTCTTTTTGATTAATGATCTCCGTTAAGGTTCTCGGACGATATTTTTCTGCCCACACGCTTATGCCGGGCTCTCGTGATGTCATAATCTTAGCCATCGCAGTATCTATTGAATTGTTTGAACTTTACATTCCCGGTTTCTGATACATGAACCTTTTCATTTAATTAACAAGAAAGGAATCTGGCATCTGTGTCTCGTCAGTGAATTGGGACTTTAACTCAGCAATATCCAGTAATTCAGCATCTAAAGGAAAAATCGGTCGACGGAGTTTCTGATAACGAAATGCGGATAGACGGGCGCTGTGAATTCCCGGCGTATCAACTTCAATTATCTTAAAAGCGATGGGTTCATGGGAGGCTCTGAAATGCACTGCGGATTTAACTGCAATGATCTTTTTCTGGGCTGGTTCAATACCGACACTTCGATAAAGCTCCAGATCCGTTGGTTGAAGCCGTTTTTCGGTCACAATAATGTCGATATCGTTACTCGTAAACACGACCGTTCGCCCCATTTGGCTTTCTAATCCAGTCGCCATTGGCCCTGTGGCTCGAAAAGTACCATCGGATATGAGTTTAACATTTCCGTTGACTTTCAAGGTTGAGCCGTGGAGACGATCTGTCTTTCCGCCAAGATTGATAGTAAGTGTACTTCCTACTCCTGCTTGAATGAGCTGTTGGACAGCCTCAGGGTCAGCAATTACTGCTAAGACTGCATTTTGAGCACCGTGATCTATAAGAGCTTTCAGCAGTACCGTGCCATCGCAGGGAGCACCTCCCCCAGGATTATCCGCGTGGTCCGCTAATACAATTGGCCCTTGGGGAGATATGGCAGCTTCTGCAACAGCCAAGGTAGGAGATACTACTTCTGCAAGAAACTGCCGTCGCAGATTCCACGCATATTTCGCCAATTGATCGGCTTTATCCCGTGCAGAGATAGGATCATTATTAGTCGTCACAATAAATGACATTCCAGTGAATTCTAAATCAGCGAACGGATATCCTCCCGCCACAGTTACAGCAATGACTTCTTCTTCCTTTTCCATCTTATGAGCTAACATCATGACGTCTTTCATTGGGTAATACTCGGTTTTTTGTCGTTGTGGAGATACTAATAGAGGGGGTCGTGCGAAAGCACTGATTGGTTTCAGCTGATCATTGAGAAGTTGCACCATCAATGTTGCAGCCTCGATACCCCGATCATACCCATCAACGTGCGGATATGTATCATAGCCTACAAGAACATCGGCGTTCTGTACCATTTGTTCAGTTATGTTCGCGTGAAAATCAAGAGTTGAGATAATGGGCACATTGTCTCCAACATGATTGCGCAGCGTGGAAAGTATCTTACCTTCGGGATCATCAAGACTTTCGGTAACCATCGCGCCATGGAGGTGTAGTAAAATACCGTCAACGCGCTCTTGAGTATTTAAGGGCTCTAATAATTGTGCGAGTAAATACTTGAATGTATCATCTTTGATTAATCCACTTGGAGTCGCATGAGTCCAAATCGCTGGAATAAGAGTGATGTCTGTGTGAGATAGTACTTTGATGAAAGCTGACGCAATCGCTTTTTGTCCTGTATATACTTCGAGGATGTCTTGGCCTCGGTGCAGATTTTCAATAAAGTCCGGAAGGGTGGTAGAAACATTAGAAAAGGTATTCGTTTCATGGCTGATGGAGCCTATTATGACACGCAATTGCATTACCCCAGCATCTTGAAGGATACGCCAGATATTAAGACTTACTCCAGAACCCACTACAAGCTGATTTTAATGTGTCACAGAATGGTGAGCTGTGATTTAGCCGTTAAGCATGCTGTTAAATTTTGTTCAAACGAAGCCCGTACATTAGTCGTAGGGTTATGATAGATCTCGAATATTATTGGAGTATGATTGCGACTAATTTGCCGAAATTCCTTAATGTGATGAAGTTTGATAAAATTACTCTGATGCAGAGGTCCGTGATCCTTGTATCCTTGATGAGATCGATATAATCCATGAAAATGGTATTGAATTGTTTTAGAAGCGTACTCTTTCAATTGGGTTAGAAGTCGGCAATTCCGAATCGTGATTGGTTCATTCCGCTCTAACATTGCATGCCCGATATCAAAGAGTAACCCGAATTGTGGGCTATTTATTTTATCTATGATGTGAATGATCTTGTTTAAAGTCATCCATGTATTGGTGCCAGGCATGTTTTCAAAAGCTACCTTAAGATTCTGTTGCTTTGCAAATGTTGCAGCACGTTTTCCAAACTCAATGTTCATTTGAATTAATTCTTCGTCAGAGTAAACTTCAGACATACATTGAATGGGATGAAAGCTAACAACATCCGCACTGACATCGCTCGCAAACTGCATCAGCTCAAGGTACGGAGTCCAGATTTTAGATAGATCGATATTCTCCTTAATTCTGGTGACCCAGAAGGAGGATCCATGTACACTAACGTATCGGAATGAAGAAAGGGTTTCTTTCAATTGCTGTTTTTGTTCGTTAGTAAATAATGAAGGTAGAAATTGAGGAGTGTTTAATGGATGCACGCGTTGGAATTGTGTCGGACATAATTCTATAGCATTGAAATCACTTTCAAGAATTTGGTGAATCGCAGATTGCAATGCCTGAACGCCAGAAAGGCCTGACATTAGAGTGGAAGGTCCGATCAGATCATTCTCATGCATGGTTTCTGATTGTTGCCGGAAGATAAGATAAAAAGATTGCTGAAGAACTAATATATCGATGAACGGGGATTGACGATGAGGATCGGAATAATTGCTGACGATTATACAGGATCAGCTGACACTGGAGTCCA
>JAOZHK010000056.1 GCA_026014905.1 Candidatus Bathyarchaeota archaeon | reverse complement strand
GGCACGTCACAGTGCAGATGTACGAAGAGGCTGTCCGAACAGCCTTCCACCAAGAGCATTCGTTGTGCATTTTTCAGCCAACCTGCGGTGACATTCCGGTTGTCGAACACAACGGAGATGTTTATTCCTGTGATCACTATGTCGATCATGAACATTACCTTGGAAATATTACCGACACGCTTCTGGTCGAACTACTCAAGAGTCCACAACAACGAGCATTCGGAACCGCCAAATGGCAGACGTTGCCCCGTTATTGCCAAGAATGTGAGGTCAGGACGATGTGTAATGGGGGCTGTCCGAAGAACAGGGTTCTCAGGACGCCATCTGGAGCACCAGGACTGAACTACCTATGCTCAGGATATAAACGCTTTTTTATGCATTGTCAATCATTCGTTTCCGCGGTGGCTGACATATGGCGTCGGCAAACTCTCCAACAACAGACTCCAGCTGATCGGGTTATGGGCTTCGAACCAGCATCCTCACGATGACGACATACCATCAGGTCAATTTCTGTTTTAAGAATGCTATCGTTCGTTCCCAGGCCAGCTTAGCTGCTGCCTCGTGATATCGCGATCCTGTATCGTTAAAAAAAGCATGCTCTGCCCCGTCATACATGAAGATTGTGTACTCGATGGCTGCTTCTTGAAGCGCCGCTTCGAATGCTGGAATGCCCTGATTAATTCGCGGGTCAAGACCCGCATAATGGAGCAGTAAGGAAGCTGTGATCTTAGGAACATCCTCAAGAGGCGGTTGTCGGCCATAGAAGGGAACCGCGGCTTGGACATCAGGTGAGTGAACAGCAACTTGGTTGGTCATGCCTCCACCCCAACAGAAGCCCATAACGCCCACCTTTCCTGTCGACTGTGGATGGGTCTTCAAGTACGTGACGGCAGCCACAAAATCTTTGACGGTTGACTGGCTGTCAAGCTTTTGCATCAGCGAACGAGCTTCATCGACATCGTCTGGAGTTCCACCTAGTGGCGTTAAGGCGTCTGGAGCAACCGTAACAAAGCCCTCCAATGCGACGCGCTCGGCAATATCTCGAGTGTGGGGATTAAGCCCTCGGTTTTCGTGAATAACAATCACACTTGGAAGTTTTTTCGCCTCGTTGGGCCGAGCAAAATGTGCAAGAACATCACAGGTTTCACTAGGATAGTTAATATCCTCTACTTCTAGGCGGATATCTTCAGTTGGATGGACATGTGTTGATGTCCCTGTGCGTTGTTGATCCATAACCTTCGTCACATCTTTAGATGATTGATATGCTTATGGTTGTTGATATATTAGAATGGTTCGTTATAACAGCTCGCTACGATATTTCGTGGCTCATACGCGCGCGCGTTACTTGAACATATTAAGACACGTGCGACGAGTATGGTGTATATGTATAATAAGTCGTTAGTGAACTATTTTGATGGAGATAACTGACTTGAGTTATGAAACGATAATCAATCGAAGAACGACGAGAAAATTTCAGCAGAAACCCGTTGCCGAACAAGTGCTGAGACGATGTGTGGATGCTGCACGGCTGTCACCGAGTGGATCAAATCGCCAACCCCTGAAATATGTGATCGTGAATACAAAAGACCAGCTTCAGAAGGTGTTTAAGGCCACAAGGTGGGCGGGCTCTCTCCCAGAGTACTACCCATCAGACGATGAAGCTCCCATGGCATATATTGCGATCCTCCTAGATACGACCATTCGAGAGAGCCCAGCACATGACGCTGGTATTGCGGCAATGAGTATCTCCCTGGTCGCTTACGACGCGGGTATTGCGTCATGTATGCTTGGAGGTATCGATCGCGGAGTGCTAAGGGATGTTCTCAAGGTTCCTGAACATCTGAATATTATATTATTGGTTGCATTAGGATACGCTGCCGAGAAACAAGTTGCTGAGGTTGCTGAGGATGGGAACATCAAATACTGGCTCGATGAGAATGGCGTGATACATGTCCCGAAACGATCCCTCGACGAAATTCTCCAATGGAATACCTGTGCTAATTAACGAGGAAAACAATGCTGCACGCATGTCGGGCATGTGTTGGGAAGTGTTTATGCTTTGTATTTGAAGAAGAATAAATTGAAAGAGCTGATTTCTACAGGTCAACTCGCGCTTGGCACGCATATAGATACGTATAGTCCAACACTCGTTGAGATCGCGGGTCTCGCTGGCTTTGACTATGTGTATATTGAAGCTGAACATGCGCCCCTCAACTGGGAAACGTTTGAGCACCTGGTCAGAGCGGCTGAGTTGAGCGGTCTGACTCCACTCGTACGACTAGATGAAGAACCACTGAATCGCCTTGTACGGAAAGCACTTGAAGCAGGGGTGCAAGGCGTGATCATTCCTCATATCAGTTCGGTTGAAGAGGCTAAAGGGGCAGTACAGGCAGTTAAATTTCCACCTGAAGGCGTCCGTGGAATGGGGACTATGCGGGCTCGACGATATGGAACTATACCGTTGGTAGACTATTTGGAGTGGAGTAACCACGAATTACTCGTTATTCTTCTAATAGAGGAAAAAGCAGCTGTTGAGAACCTCGACGCAATCCTGTCGGTTCAAGGGGTGGATGCTGTGGTTTTTGGTCCATCCGACTACTCCATCTCCATTGGATTACCAGGACAGACCACGCATCCACATGTGTTAGCTGCTAGGCGCGCGCGCTGCTCTCACTTGGAGGCGACGCCCGAGTTCTGCTCCAATCCTGGCGGGAAATGATTGATAACGCGAGGAAAGCTTTTCGTGCAACACAATCTAACGATGGGGAGAAGTAACATGTATGTTAGTCAGATCACTTTCGTCATCAATCATGTTGGAAGGGAAATCTTACGTTGAATCTGGATAATCAAGTCGCAATTGTTACTGGAGGCGGGCGAGGAATTGGTAAAGTTGCATCAATTGCACTTGCCAAGACTGGTGCATGCATCGTGGTCGTATCCCGTACGATGGCAGAAATCGAAGCAGTAGCTAATGAAATCCAAATGATGGGAGGTGAGGCATTAGCGATACAAGCAGACGTGTCGAAAGAGACGGAGGTGCAACACCTGGTTAATAAAACCATCGAAGTTTATGGACATGTGGATATTCTAGTGAATAATGCTGCGGTTAATCTCAAGCCCAAGTCTCTTGTAGATCTTACACTAGAGGAATGGAACTGGGTCATGAGAATCAATTTGACAGGGGTCTTTCTCTGTACGAAATATGTCTTGAAGCATATGATAGATCAAAAATCAGGTAAAATAGTGAATGTCTCATCAATTGGTGGACGTCGTGGAGGAAAAGGTAGAGCGCCCTATCGTCCATCAAAAGCAGCCCTCATCAACTTGACAGAGTGTGTAGCTGCTGAAGCAAAGGAGTATAATATTAATGTCAATACCGTTTGTCCAGGAGCTACGGTCACAAACATGATTCGAGACATCTTTCCTGATCGCGATACTCGAACAATGATGACACCTGAGGAAGTAGCAGACGTCATTGTCTATCTCGTGTCCGATGCTGCGCGTGCTCTTCATGGTACGTCACTCGACGTAACGGGACGCGCGCGTGTGTGACACATTCGATGAAACATAACTGGAGAGCAGGAATATGTCGATGTGAGACTTACCAATGTTTAAATTACCACCCAGCGTAGAAGAGATTTACGATGTCGCCTTTGGAACATCAGGCAGTCGCCCTCTACTGCTGAACATTGCACGACCTAAGAAACAACCTCTAGAAGCTATGCCAGCCATTATCTTTGTTCATGGTGGTGGGTGGTATCGAGGTGATCATAAGGGTCCTCAGAATTATCCCTTTGCTGCAGCAGGGTACTTCACAGTCAATATCGAGTATCGATTGAGTAGAGAAGCGATTTTTCCTGCTCAGATCCATGATTGCAAAGCTGCTATCCGATGGCTTCGTGCAAACGCTGAGGAATATTATATCAATCCTGACTTAATCGGTATCTGGGGGCTCTCGGCGGGAGGACATCTCGCATCGTTACTTGGAACATCGGGTGATGTACCTGATCTTGAGGGTAACGGTGGTTCCGAAGGGTTTTCATCTCGTGTGCAAGCGGTTGTGGATTGGTACGGTCCGTCGGATCTATCCAAGATGGGAGGTACACACGATGAACCTGACTCACCTGAATGCAGAGTTGTGGGCGGTCTCCTAGCTGAACGAAAGGAAATAGTTCAGATGGTGAATCCCATTACGTATGTTACATCAGATGATCCTACGTTTTTGATGATTCATGGTGAGAAGGATCAGATTGTGCCCTTCAACCAGTCTGAATTACTCTATCAAGCACTTAAAGAAGCAGAGGTAGATGTAACCTTAATCAAGGTCACGAATGGCGATCACTACTTTATCCCGAATCCAACAAATGCGGTAATCGAACCATCTCTTCAAGAAATAATGCAGAAAACAATAGATTTCTTCGATGACATTCTGATAAAGAAGGTAATCGCGCGCGTGAAAGCTAATAAAGTAATCAGTATTGCCTTGAAAAAAGCGAACAACTTTGAGCATACAAAGTAGCACTTACTGAAATCCTATGGAACCATTATTTACGCAATGGAGAAGGCGTTCACGAATTCACCCTAAGTGAGAGTGTGATATGTTTCATGATTGAGATGCTACAGAAGCGACTAGCGTTCATGAATATCAACCTCCGCATCTTCACAATACGTCAAGTCCTGCTTATGTTCTGTCGACGAATGGCGTTTTCATACGCGAGTCTATATATCTTAGCTGTCGGAGGAGATGAAACGCAAATTGGTATTGTAAATAGCCTCTCACCATTAGCTGGACTGTTAATGTTCCCAATCTCTGGTCAGCTTACTGATCACACAGGTCGTGTGAAACTCATTACACTAGCTGGGTATCTCTCTTCTGTGACAATGTTGCTCTATGTCTTCGCACAAAGCTGGGAGTGGATAGCCTTAGGAGCCTTACTTCAAGGCTTTATGGTCTTCCAATTTCCCCCCTCCTCAGCCATACTTGCAGATAGTCTTACTCCCAGAAACCGAGGTGTCGGAATCGCGACGATGAATACCCTTGCGAACGCTCTCGCAATATTCAGCCCCTACCTTGCCGGTATCATACTAGAGTTCTACGGTATCAACTTCGGAATGCGAGTCATCTATGCCTTATGGATCATCTCACGAACCATGACTGCGACACTTGTCTTAAAATATTTAAACGAAACAACAATCGTACCCCAAGCAAAGGCTCAGTTAAACCTGCTTGGGATCTTGAAGGATGCATACTCTGAAATTCCTCAGCTGATACGAGATTTGCCGCGAAGTGTAAAGGCACTCGGTATCCTTATGGGAATGAGTTTTATCGCTAATGGACTCTCCAGTCCATTTTGGGTAGTATATGTTATCGAAGATATTAATCTGTCAAGTATTGAATGGGGGCTCATACTTCTATTTGAGACTATTTTAAGAACGCTTCTGACGATCCCGGGAGGAATTATTGCGGACCGTTATAGTCGTACAAAGACATTATGTGTGGCTATTCTGATTTCGCTGTTCTCTTTACCCTCGTTAATTTTCGCCACAACGTTCCTTCATGTGTTGTTAATTCGTTTGGGCATTGGGTTAGCTGGAGCTCTCTTTACACCATCGAGTGCAGCACTAATGGCAGACTTTATTCCACGCGAGGTGCGAGGTCGAGTGATGGCTGCCATTGGTCGGGGGAGCACGCTAATCGGTGCGACTGGCGGCGGAACGGGAGGACCGGGGATGGGTTATCTGTTTACAGTACCCGTGATGACTGCCTCAGTTCTGGGAGGACTCTTATATTCGATAAACCCAACATATCCATGGCTTTGTGTTTTTGGAACGATACTTGTTCAACTCGTATGCATCATCGTTTTTATCCGAGACTCTGATAAAGCTGAATTGTAATTGAATTTAGAGTAAAAAGTCCGACATACACTCTAAGGAAATGTCCACAAGCTAGCTAGCTTTAAGGACGCGCTCGCCCGTTGCCTGCATTAGTATGTTACGCGCGCGCGTAAGCGAATAATTTATATTTGGATCCGGAAGACTATTCGGACGGAGACTTTGATGTGAAGCTGATTAACCTCGGAGAGTTAATGAAACATTCAGCGACTAGATCCGATCAGCAGACAACTGTAACAATTTTCGATGAGAAAGACAAAGCAAGTAAAATGAAGGCTTTAAGTGTAACTATTCCTCCTGGAGGCTCGGGCCCGAAGTTACATTACCACACGCAGCGTGAGAGCTGGATTCTAATTCTGAGTGGCGAAGGAGAAGAAACCGTTGACGGAAAAGCATACCCGCTTAAAGCCAATGACTCGATATTTATCCTTGCGAACGAGAAGCATACGATAACAAACATTGGTCAAACCGAACTTAAGTATCTCGAAATTTTTACGTTGCCAAGCGACTTCATTGTCGTTGAGTAATCAAAGGCTACGTAGACGTGTACTATATTTTATAACGGGTAAACTTTTACAAGGTATAACTGACGCGCGCGCATAGTGAAAAACTAATCTATGTACTACGAGATTACTTGAGCTAGCTATCTTTATATCCATTTACCGGACCAGTATAACCAAGATAATTATTGAACGTGATGTTAACCATGTCGAAAAATACGGTACCAGGTTACGCGGGAAAAATCCTCAGAGTAGACATGACCAATGCTAAACTCTCTACGATCCAGTTCGATGAAAAAACACTGAGAAAGTACATTGGTGGCACTGGCATTGGCGCGAAAATCCTGTACGATGAAGTCTCACCAGATATCGAGTGGTCGCACCCTGAGAATCGGTTGATCATCGCAGCTGGTCCTTTAAGTGGCACTTCAATTGGTGGCTCGGGAACGATTTCCGTAATCACGAAGGGGGCCCTCACCAACGGCGCAACAGCCACTCAAGCTAACGGTTACTTCGGCGCGTTCCTCAAATTCTCGGGCTATGACGGTATCGTCATTCAGGGATCGTCCAAGCGGTGGATGTACCTTCACATCAATAATGACACAGTAACGCTACGAGACGCCAGTCATCTATTGAACACTGACACTTATGATACCGCTGATCGTATTAAAAACGAGTTGGGAAAACAAGATTTACAGATGAGTGTTCTATCTATCGGACCTGCAGGAGAAAACATGGTTCGATTTGCGAGCGTGTTTGTCGACAAAGGTCATGCAGCCGGTCACAATGGGGCCGGGGCGGTGATGGGATCCAAGAAGCTTAAAGCCATCGCCATCGCACGGGGCACAAAGAGGGTGCAGCCGATGGACCGGGCAACGCTTCGACAAGTCGCTGAGCAACTCTACGAACAAGTCAAGGGCTGGTCAGGCACCGTTGGAGGCGTCGGTCGACCAACGCGAACACCAGGAACCTTACCGATTAAGAACTATACGACCAACCTGTGGGACATCCCGAAAGACAAGTTCAATGGCTTCACAGAAGACTACATTCGCAAGACCTTTGACCCCACACCTCATCCCTGTTGGGCCTGTCGATTAAACCACGCGACGATGATGAAAATCACCTCAGGTCCCTACACGGGCACCGTGGTCGAAGAGCCCGAGTATGAGCAACTCGCGGCCTGGGGCCCAGTCATCGACAATCAAGACATTTCATCAGCCTTGATGTTGTCCGGGTTAACGGACCGGCTGGGCTTAGAGAACAACGAGTCGGGGTGGCTAGTTGGATGGGTCATGGAATGCTACGAGCGGGGATTACTCACGAAGAGTGATGTGGACGGCCTTGATATAACCTGGGGAAACGTCGAAGCCGTGAAACAGCTACTTCACATGATCGCTAATCGAGTAGGGTGCGGGGATTACCTGGCGGAAGGTGTGATGCGCGCCTCCCAACAAGTCGGTGGGGACGCTGCAAACGCTGCCATTTATACGATGAAGGGCAACACACCGCGCGGGCACGATCATAGAACCCGGTGGACCGAGATGTTTGACACCTGTACATCCAACACTGGAACCCTCGAGACCGCTGGCGTCCCCAATATTCCAGAACTGAGAGGACCGGGATACCCCATGGATGTCTCCACCCACGAAGCCACATCCAAAGGACAGATGATCTTTGAGGACAGCCTCGGAACATGCCGATTCAATACCCGAACAAACCTCCCACTCCTGACTGAAGCCGTGCACGCCATGACGGGGTGGGACATGACATCCGAGGAGGCTCGAAACATGGGGCTCCGTGCAGTCAACCTGATGCGCGCCTTCAACGTGCGGTGTGGAATAACTCGGGAGCATGATGCCCCCTCGGAACGCTACGGCTCCACCCCTGTAGATGGGCCGACAAAGGGAATAGCGGTGCGACCCCACTGGGATCAAATGTTGGATAACTACTATCACATTCTCGGATGGGATATCACAACAGGTAAACCCCTTCCAGAGACCTTGAAATCACTGGGTATCGAACATATCATCCAGGACATCTGGTGAGCCCGAGCTCTTACCCCCATCCCCTTGTACGCGCGCGCGTGCTGACAGTAGCTTGTTGGCGTTGTTTCATTTTATTATACATGTACGCGCGCGTAAATGCAACCGAAATAACCTATTGATACGTGTAACCCATGACCGAACTGTTGCGATCCTATCCACGAATCTATTATCTCATGATGTTGATGGGGTTCGCCCTCATCGCGGGTGGGGGGATGGGTCGCGCCTTTCTTCCTTTGCTCAGCCGTGAACTCGATCCCAGCGGTCTCTGGGTGGGCTTCGCGATGTCCAGCTACCATTTTGCAAGAACCTTTCTAGAGATCCCCTCCGGCTGGATCTCGGATAGGATGGGACGACGGCTACCGGTCATTATTGGACTCGGTCTCGGTGCGTTTGGTGCCCTTCTCTGTAGCCTTGCTACCTCGATCGGCGTGTTGATTCTTGGTCGTTCCCTGTGGGGGATCGGTGCTGCCTTGTATTTTACCAATAATCTCGCGTTTGTGATTGACTTGGTACAACCCGGGTTGCGTGGACGCGCATTGGGCACGATGCATAGCGTCGAGATGTTGGGTAGTCTACTGGGTCAGCCACTCGGTGCGGTCCTCGCGGAGTTCATCGGCTTTACTGCAGTGTTCGCAGTCGCTAGTCTGTGCATTGGCTGCGGATTTCTGTTTGCCCTGGTATCTCGTGCATTGAAGCAGGTGCCAATACCGACCCCGACTACTACTCGTACAATGCATAGTATTCGTAAGATCCTCCAGAACCGTGGATTGGTCATCATCTCGCTTATCCGGATGAGCCGCATGATCTTGACCATGGGCCTCATGATGACGGTGTTTCCTCTCTTTCTCCATGATGACCTCCTGCTCACTGTTGGATTGATTGGAGTTGCATTGACCGTGCGAAGCATTGGTTTTATTTCCGCTACATTACTGGGCGGATATCTTGCGGACCGGATTGGTCCGAAGCGTACCGCCAGCGTAGGCATTCTTCTCGAAAGCACTGCGTTCCTTGCTTTCACCCTTAGCACCCAGCTCCCGCTGATCTATGGCATGGCGGTCATTGGAGGTGTTGGAGGAGGGTTATTCCAGATCGGCATCGCGGTGCTCATGACGCAGTACGTTGGACAAGAGCAGGTGGGTACAGGCGTCGGAGTGTATCGTACATTTCAAGATACTGGCAGCGTGATCGGTCCCATGCTTATGTTTTTCATCATTGAAAGTTTAACCATGCGGACGGCGTTTTACACCGGCATTCTCATTTATGGCATTGTAACTCTCTTGCTCTGGATACTCTCACATTACAACGCTCCTAGCTAGTGTGAGAATGGTGTGATTTCACCTTCCGGGACGGGTACCTCGAACGTGTTGAGTATCATCGACACCAACGTGCAGTATCCGAGCAGGGCTACCAACTCCACGACACCGGCTTCCCCCAGCAAATCAACTGCCTGCATATAGCATGGCTCAGAGACTCGTTGCTGCTCAAGCAATTCCTGAGAAAAATGATAGATTATAGCCTCAGCGGGGCGCATGAGTGCAGGGCGAGTTCCCTCTTTCACGCTAGCGATCACAGTCGAGTCAAGACCCTCGTGTCGCGCAATCTTCTCGTGAGCCCACCATTCATATTGGGCGTGCCACTTGGCAGCGACGCATAGAATTGCCAGTTCACGCAGCGTAGGCGGAAGGCAAGTTTCAAAGCGAACCTGTTGACCAAGATGCTGGACGGCGTCACCTACTCCGGAACTATAGAGCAAGGCGTTGAATGGTCCTCGCATCCCGCCTTCTGGGGTGAGAAATGTGTCGAGCGTACGGTCTTCACCGCGCTTCCCGCTGGTGATGCGAGAGAAGAGGTCGCGCTGTGCATCGGTGAAGGTGTTGCACAAGATATAAGGAAGTCGACTCATCATGTATCTCTCGAGGATCCCTTGTAGCTGAATCAATATATAACTCTAATGAACGCGCGGACGTATGATTAAAGCTACCGCGCGCGCGTCAATTGTTCTATGGAGATTTTGAGCCGTATTTTTCCCAGCTAACAATGGCATCCAAGCTCTTTCTTTCCTTAGGTGCTGGTGTTTCGTCAGGTACGCGTAGAGGCACTACTGCGATAACCTTGAAATTATCAGGTATATTTAGTAGACGCGCGCGCCTGTGGGGTCGTGTGAGGGCTTCCCGTGAAAGGGTTTTATCAGGGTTGAGGCCGAGGGATTCAGCGAACATCTTCAATCGGTCGATCTTGGATAGCTTGGTCTTCGGCCTTATACTCAAGCTAGCTAGTTTTAATGCGCGCTTCGCAATCAAAACAATGTTCTGTGTTCCGACTTGTCATAAACCTTTTTCCGCAGTCTTTGCAGACGACGCGATGTAATAATGATGGCTTCCTCAACGATTTTAACGTGCTAGTAGTTGATGGGAAGATGATGGCATCCCGAGGACAGATATTTGCACAAGATGAACAGCGGTAGATGCAATTCAACGGATGTGCGACAACTACTGTGTGAGCACGAACTTCGTAAACGTTATGGGGACAGAACGTAACACATCTGAATTGGTGTTGGCAGGTATCACATTGATCGGTGTTGATGGTCGGAAACCATGGAGGGTGACGCGTTTTACTTTGATTTTGGTGTGACACGATATTATAAGCTCCAGAATGCATGAATTGGAGAA
>JAOZHK010000046.1 GCA_026014905.1 Candidatus Bathyarchaeota archaeon | reverse complement strand
CCAAGAGGGGCTGCCATTCTGGGGTACCTGCAAAATATATACTTGTGCATCTGAACATATTGTTAATCATTGTGGTGATTGTAACGAATTCCCCTGCGACCTATTTGTAAGTCATTATGATCCCTCACATGGCCAAAAAAGTGCATTCACCCGTGCAGGACTACTTGCATATCGAAAAAGAGCTGGAGATAAGAAGTATATTGAGATAACCACGAAGCTGACACGCGCGAGTATAGAGAGCTAATTAGTAGTATGTATCCCCCCTAACAAGTCGTTCCTTGTGATAGCAGAAAGAGTGATAGGAATGATCAAGCGCGCGTTTCCATGACATTCCATATTTGTCCAATCCACACAAGGGGCAATCCTCTAGGATGGAGTGCATCGCAATCGATCGCGGTCATAGCTTCGATTAAAAAATCATTGTATTTAAACTCACTATCTTGATTTTTGTGTAAATCCGCCCTCACACTGGCGGATTCAAAAGGAGGTCGGTAAAACACATTCTTTTTAATAGCTTAAGCCAATGAATAAATAAAGGAGATTCCATGAATGATCCCGCTGAGGAAGCTATAGCCTCATTTCGCCGTTGGAGTATCGGGTTCAATTCACGCGACACCGAGGTTCAACTCGCTGAAATGCACTTTCCCCATCTCCGACTAGCCCAAAACAGATTTCAGTGGTGGGCAACTTCTGATGATTTCCGCGTCGTCCAGGAAGAGAATACGAGACGGCTTAAACAAGAAGGATGGCATCATACCACAACCGTAACGATTCAACCCATTCAAGTGGGTGTTGACAAAGTCCATCTAGCGATACGTCAGTCAAGGCAACATTCTGATGGTATGGAGTATAACGGGTTTGATACCCTTTGGATTTTCACCAGAAGAAATGGTCGATGGGGCGTGCAATTTCGTTCTTCATTTCTGACAAATACTCGAGCAAGCGGATTAGGTTCATCAGAACCACCATAATACGCGCGCGCTGTCGGGCGCGTAGTAACTACCAGTAACAATAGACATGCCATTCTTTTTCGCAGAGAATAGATATTCAGTCGACACATGCAATCGGGGGACGTGGATTCCGTTAAACTCCTGATTAATATGACAACGAATACTTGTTTTTAAAATGCTTCAACAAGAATAGTGTCCGTATTGCGTACGAGGTAGTTATATTATTTCTTCATGAACAAATCTTGGTAGTGTCATTCAAAAAAAATAACTATTCATAGGACCTTGGCATAATCTTTTGGGATGATAATATGACATTATTTAAAGAACCAATTTATAAAGGCGGATATTCTGGCTTACCCCATATTGGGCATGGACAGCATATCTGTCACCTCGTTGAGTATGGAGAAGCAACTCTAAATGAGATTAAAAATCTTGTGCGTGATGCGAAGTGGATCTGTCGGAAATGTGGGCGCGCTGCGAACAATATGGAGAATGTCTGTGAACCGATTTATCTAGAGTAGCACACGTATTTCGACATACGATCTTCAACTATGCAGATCCTGGAACCTGTCTTGACTGTACTATATAGACACCAATGAATACGAGTGCCAGATAGAAGTATTTAACTGGTTGAAGCGTCTCACCCAGAAAGATAAGCGATAGTATAGTTATCTGAATAAGCATAGTGTTCTGTAACACAGATAACTCAAAAGCTTCCAGCGTTTCTAATGCGTGATTCCAAAGAAAGAATGCCAACGCAGTGTTTACGACACCTAACCAGATGATAATCAGCCAACCGGTCATGGGAACCGGCCTCCACCCCTCGATGAAGTAAGCGGAGCTCGATAATAGAGCAGTCCCCATTACCATACTGAACGCGGTATTTCCTAATGCGCTTACTTCTTTAGCTTTAAACAAGATCTTACTTGCAACCATATATCCTGCCCATCCTATGCCCGAGACGAATGTGAATACAAATCCCATTAGATTATATTCGATGAGTTGATCGCTGAAAAACAATGATGCTGCGAGTACCACTAGTGCCATTCCAGCAATCTGATCTCTACAAGGGATGGCTCCGGTGAAAACTCGATTTAGTAAGAGGACTAGAATGGGCGTGAAATTCAGTATCAGTGTTACCGATACTGATGGGAGATAGTAGAGTCCGACACATTGTAGTCCCTGAGCCACAGTATATCCTAATAAACCTAGAATGCCGAGTTTCCACCATGCATCATTAGATAGTGATTGGTGTTCGCCTTTACTGATGGCTATGGGGAGTAGGATGAGCGATGCTATCAGATATCTGAATCCTACCAGTGTCAAGGGCGAAATCTCAAATAAACCGATCTTTGTTAAGACATATGAAGAGGACCAAAGCAAGGTTACTAGTAACCCCTCAACAGTCGCTTTCATTCTTGGAGAAATGCTCATTCACTTACGCACTCACGTATTACATCTATATTTCCTCCCATAACCAGAATATGTATTTATCTTGGCAGGCAACGCGCGCGCATAATCAGATGAGGCGAATGATGTCATCAATCACTCTGTATTCTAATCAACATCAAACAGCTGTCATCGATTTATGGCGACAATGCAATCTGATTATACCTTAGAATGACCCTATTGAAGATATTCAGAAAAAAATGGAGTTTCAGTCTACATTATTTTTCATTGCGCTATTTCAACATCAGGTCATTGGGTCTGTCATGGCAGGATATGAAGGGCCCGAGGTTGGATTAATTATCTTGCAGTTTTATCTTCATTTCAGAACCAGAGTTATGGAAAACAGCCCGTCAATTAAGCGATTGCTGAGCCACGCAAATTGGGGTGTGTAAAAGTGAACCTTCAGATTCGACCGCATAATGTTTGAGTAATTGAATTCTATCAACATTTTGGTTTTATACTCGCGGATCGAATAAATTTAAGCTTGAGGCTTTTGTAAGCGCTATCTCCTCCCTGCGTGACATCATTTTCTCGCGCGCGGAGTTTCATTTGCTGATTTGAGAATACAATGTAACAACACGTTGGCCCCGGCTTCACAATCCGTCCAGCTGGTATTTTCCACTTCGACATGACTCCTGCCGCCAATGCTTGGGACAAAGATCATCGCAGTTGATGCAATCTGATTAATATAGCTGGCATCATGACCCGCCCCACTGACCATGGAATGATAGGAATACTTCAGCTCTTGTGCTGTATCCGAAACTTGTTTGACTAATCGTTGATCAAATTGGGCATGCGCAACGTGACTGGTTTCCTCTATCTGTATTGGACACCCTCTTCGATCAGCGATTACCTCAAACTCTCTCTGTAAGTTATTCCATGCATTCAGGGCGTGCACATCATCCCAAGATCGGATGTCAACCGTGAAATGTACCTTATCGGAGATGATGTTACGAGAATTGGGATAATTGTGGATGGCACCAACTGTCGCCACTAGATTCCCTCCCATCTTCTGAGGTAACTGATTCACCTTAAGAATCATATCTGCAGCAGCACACAATGCATCATGTCTCCCTTCCATCGGTGTCGGACCTACTTGGTTCGCTTCTCCCTCGAGATAGATATCAAACCAAAGAAGCGAGATAATCCCTCGAGGTACACCGATAAGCATATTGTTTCGCTCAAGAATTGGGCCTTGTTCTATGTGAAATTCATAATACGCATGGATCGGCCACCTCGTCGCTGGTGTTTCTCCTCGATACCCAATTCGCTCCAGCTCCTCGATGACTTTCATACCAGTAATATCGGTTCTCTGATACACCCAATCTTTATCCAATGCACCAGTCCATACTCCAGAACCCATCATGTCCGGTGCAAAGCGAGTGCCTTCTTCATTGGTCCAGTTCACGAGAATTATAGGTCGGATTGTATCTATACCATTCTCATTGAGAGTTCTCAATACCTCGAGTGACCCCAGAACTCCAAGGGCACCATCAAATCGTCCGCCTTTTGGTTGAGAATCAAGATGTGAGCCAGTCATAACAGGTTGAAGGTCAACATGCTTTCCATCACGTTTCCCGAAAATATTTCCCATGTCATCTACTGTAACATCCAATCCGAGATCCTGCAACCAATGCACAAACAGCTCTCGTGCCTGCTTGTCTTCATTGGATAACGCTAAGCGCTGGACTCCTCCCCCAGGTGTTGCACCAATAGTTGCCATATCTTCAAGGGCTGCTCGTAACCTTTTTCCATTGACACGTAATGTGGAAATATCCATTATTTATCTTCCTTCTACTGAACAAATTACATGGTCACCGATATAGCTAACTGGTTCGCGCAGACGTATGCATTCTAAATTGATAGGTATTTCAAGAAACCCTGAAAATTCACTGCTGTGATTACTGTTGGATGGCCTGATGTAACTCCTCAACCTCGGAGTAAGCGCGTGCGTTATCCTTACTCAAATCAGTGTACTATGTACTTTTACACACTAGTGAATCAAAGCATGATCCCAATAATGTACACTAGACTTCCAACTTGCATGGTGAAAAAGAGCTGTTGCTTTAAGCTAGTAATTCGCTCAATTGATTGATCCTCAAATAATGAAAACGATGCTAGAGCATAGGAAATAACTGGAAAACTAATTAAACTTAGAAAAACGACATCTCGATGCAATAGGGGCTCGATCTCAAGAAAAAAAGGAAGAGGATCTAATATCATGATTAAAATATAAAGCAGTATGGACACTCGTGCAGCGGTGTTAAGACTAAAACGTGTTGCGATCGTTTGTACACCGTTTGCAGTATCCCCAGCTACGTCAGCAATGTCAATCATTATTTCAAACCCAAGTCCTACAATGAAGCCCATACCAGCAAAATAGAGGATGATAGGTTCAAGTACAGGATCTGACACCAGGTCTCCTAATAGAATAGTTGCAACAAAAGCATATGCTATAATCACGTTCTTAAGAAATAGGATTTTTTTCCAACCCATATTGTAAAGTATAAAGACCGGAAGACTCGAAACAACTAACAATTGTGCGAGATCGTTCAAAAAGAATGAAAGAATACCTACAATCCCTAGAGAAATCAGTGTGATGAGGAGCGCGACAGTCTTTGAGAGGCGGTTGTGGACGAGAGGGCGATCAACTCGTTTGTTTTTGGTATCAATTTCTAGATCATAATAATCATTTAATGCAAAAGAAGCCATCGCAGTGAAGAATAGAATTAAGAACGAGATAAGATATTCGATTTGCATTCCCTGGAGATCTCTTGAAATGACACCTGAAATAAAAATACCTGATGCGCTGAATAATGAGCATTCTATCCGTACTAGTTGAGCAAAGGCAACAATCTGTTCCTGAAGAGTGTATGTTGTTGGCATTGTTGATCAATGATACGTGCGTGTCTTATCTAAAGACTCCAGAACTCGTGTATTGGAGAGACCTTAAGCTTACCTACTTCTGCATGAATGAAGTGTTCAATAGCCTCGTGGGTGATTGGAACTTCTCTTGGCCCTTGATCGCTAAGAGGTATCTTGGTTTTGAATAATATGGCGCCATCTGCATAATCTTGAAAAATATACGTATCGAATTCGTGATAAAAAATGAGTTTCAACCCATACGGTGGTTTTCGCAGTGGATGGGGGTCGCGGGAATAAAAAATGATGGGAGGCGAGTACTGTAACACGAGTTCTTTGTATTGTGTCCAGCGTTGTATGTGATAAATGCCCACGTGAATCACGGCTCTCAATTGTCGGAGAGGAATCCTTTTTGAACTGCATCATCGATCAGCTTTTTAACGTAAATCCAGAGTTTAGGAGCGCCTTCTTTGATCCAGCTATTTCGTGCAAAAACCTGATGACGTTTCACGTTGTGTCGTTGCCACGCGTTTCCACCCGTGAAATAGTTGATAAGTAATGGCTGTAACCGGTCAAGTGCATTCGCATATCGTGCATTTATAGTTTGGCGCGTCTCATACTCGTCCCAGAGAGCCATCATCTGTGCGGCTTGATCCGTGGGAAGCAAGTTAAAGATACGTTTAGCTGCTTGAAGCTCTCGTTGATGTTGGTCTTCTCGAGCCTGATCATCATAACAAAATGTATCGCCTGCATCGATTTCCACTAAGTCATGGATCAACAACATTTTAACAATCTGTAAAACGTCAATCTGAGGGTCCCCCGCATATTCTATAAGCAGGATCCCCATTAAGGTGATATGCCACGAGTGCTCAGCAGAATTTTCTTGTCGTGAGTTATTGGTGATTGGAGTTTGACGGAGAATCTGTTTCAGTTTGTCAACTTCGAGGATAAAAGTCATCTGTCGTTGAAGCCGATTATCATTGGACAACTGATTTTGACTCCTTTTAGGTAGCTTATAACAATTGAAAATATAGACTTCGTTACTATTAACTGAAACGTGCGCGCGCGTGGGCGAATGCGCTTAAATACACGAGTTCAATAAAACGATGCTAGGTGTGCAAATCATTGAGTCCAAGCAATGAGACTTCCTACTTACTGATGAACTTGAGTCATGTTCTGGTGAATACTATGCAATCATCCGGAATTACTAGTAACCTCGATCGTGAGTCATCTTCTCTATTGAAAACGAATTCCATGAACTTGAAGCGAGGTCGGCGTTGAATGCCTAAGCGAATTAATCGAGCGATTGAATTACTGGAACAGGATCAGCCAATTTATTATGTTGGCCCACACACAGGGCATATACTCACATATGATCAGGGAAAAAGTGACGCTAAGACTTGGGCTGATTACATCAATGTTGGTATGGAACATGGCTCATTTAACATGGTCGGGCTCGATGAATATATGCAGGGACTCATCGATGGTGGACCAACCAATAGTGGTCACCGCACTCCACCAATTATTGTTGAGGCACCTGTTGAAGGAACCTCTGAGGCAATCATTCGATTTAATGCATGGCAATTTCGTCAAATTCTCGCACGTGGGGCACATGGAATAATTCTCTGTACGGCGGAAACCCCTGATGCTGTTCGAGCATTTGTTGAATCTTGTCGCTTTCCCATCAATATGCAGGGGGTCGGTTATGGGGTTGAGCGAGGTACACGTGGTACAGGCTCACAAGCAACAGCTGCCCCAGTATGGGGCGTCACAGCAGAAGAGTATGTGGAGAAAGCTGATCCCTGGCCACTGAATCCTAATGGAGAGCTATTGCTGGGGGTGAAAATCGAGACTATCCGGGCACTCTCAAACGTGGAGCAAACCCTAACAGTCCCGGGCATCGCTTTTGCTGAGTGGGGGCCTGGTGACATGCACATGTCTTTTGGTATCAAGCGTGACCGTTCAAGACCATTGGATCCTCGATTAGTCGAAGCACGAACACGTGTACGTAATGCCTGTAAAGCTAATGGAATAGCGTTTCTTGATGGCTGCACACCTGAAAACGTTATCGTCAAGATTGATGAAGGCGTTCGGGTCGTTGCAGGTCATTGCGAAGAGATAGCGAAGATCGGTCGCGGATACACGAAACGGGTAATGACAATCTAACATAGCCCACGTGATGAAAAATATATTAATGTTAATTGTGACTCACTTGATGACGTGTGAATATTTATGAAGTGTTTTTCACGAGATGAACTCGAAAAAAATATCTTACCGGGGCGAGCAATTCAGCGCGCCATCGGTAACAAATCTTTGTCTTGCAGTCAGATCATGACCGTGGGATTTGCACACTATTCGGCTGAAGCAGGGCCCATGGAACCACACCAACATGCGGAAGAGGCGATCTATGTGACAGATGCTAAAGATGGCTGGGTTGAATACGGTACACAGAAAGACAATCTGGATACAAAAGTAGCTCTCACGTCGGGCATGATCCTTCATGTCCCCGAAGGAGAGTGGCACGTTTTTCGGTATGCTTCAGGGGGATTTGTCGATATCGTGTTCATGTATGCACAAGCGATGTGATTTCTGATCCTGCAAATTATTTTTCGTTAATGTGAACAATCCGTTTACAGTGTATCCTACATTGGTTGAATGGTTGATTCCTGTTTTCGTCGTAGTTGAAGACTAAATGAAGCTTCATTGAATTCAACATCGTCATAAGTCAGTATTTCATCGGCTGCGATTGGATGCTTCACTCGCACGCCATTTGCTAATCCTATCGGTAGAAAATGTGTCTTTCTTGATACACAGGCATCCTCTGCTAGGCCATAGACAGTAAATCCACCGCCACCATCTAGGAGCTCACCCGGTGCAAGATCTTTTTTCGCGGCAGTTATTACATCAGAATACCATCCAAGCGGAAAGCCTGTACAAGTATTTTCGAATGCGATTTTCGCTACGCTGATTGGGGCTTCGATACCGGTGAAATGATATGGACGATACACGAAGGCGTTGTCAGCGTTTTTTCGATCGCAATACATGCCTGCTAACTGTTGAATGTGTTTGTTCGTTGATCGAAAAACGAGATAAACGCCATGTCTGAGATTGGGGTGAATTTCAGTACCCTCTGGGGTAAGCGAACTCACCACTTCGACAACGTGTTCATGTCGTAAAATTCCTCCATCTTTTTGGAGACAGAGCTTATCAGGAATCTCATTTATTCGCGCGGTTGGAAAGTGCATACCGCGAATGTCAGGCTTCAGACTTGTCATATTTGAGACGGAAACCATTTCGACCGCCGATTTGGTGCCATCAATGAAGGAGTTATACATTTTTGAATTGGGATGCATTTTTTGAATCATGGCGTGATCAAAGCCGTACATATGTAATGCATCATCGGGCGTGTTTCGGCGAAAAGCTGGTTTATATCTTGTCCCTTTTCCAGCCGCTATGATCTCAAGATCTAGAGTTTTCGCCCAATCACATAACTCGTTAATCAATGCCGGTTGGTCACCATATGCGAGGCTATAATGAAGATCTGAATTATCTGCCAACCTCTGTAGAATTGGTCCAATCAACGCATCTGTTTCAACATTCACGAGTACCAGATGTTTTTTGTTCATTAATGTTTGATAGGCGTATTGGGCTCCGACTTCTGCGTTTCCTGTCGCTTCAACAACAATATCAATATCACTCTGAACAAGGACGTTAGCATCTTGGGTTACAACAATTTTCTGTTCATCCATCGCTGTATTAGCTCGTGAAGCAGTATTGACTTCAATAATCTCATTCTTACGAGTTTGGGCGTGTTCAAGTGCTTGAGTGGCATATTCTATTTTTTTATCAGCTATTATTGCAGGTTTCAGCCCTTGCATTCTCGATAATTGGATGATCATCATCGTACCAAAGACACCTGCGCCAATAACGCCGATTCTCACCGGATCATTCATTATAATTGCGCCATCCACTTCTATGTCAGAATTGAACAAGCTATAGAAGCCACTTTCTATTTAGTATTCGTATTAATGCATGCGCGGTAAGCAATATCCTTCTGAAAGGCACGAACTACGCGTGCGCTTCCGCGAGGCTTTTACAGATGTTGGTTTAGCCATCGGATGAATCCAGTTTTCGATTGTTGATGTAGTGAATCAGTACCGATTGCTGGGGGATTGTCGATTCCTAATCTGACGGGTACTTCCGCCATCTCATGATCCATGTATTGAACGTGATTCCCGCCTTTGATTACAATAAACTCTTTAATTGGCGCCTCAAGCTGCTGAAAATAAGTTTTCACTGCAGTAACGGGGCATAATCTGTCAAGAGTTCCAATTTGAATCTGTATCGGAAGATTGATTTTAGAAGGAAGGGAGGTCTGAGGGTAGGCTGGGGGGGCTAATGCAACGCCACATCGAATTATTGGATTTGTTTGTGCACTGATTAGCAGTAACCCTGCTGCACCACTCGAGTGCCCGATAACACCGATTCTGTTAAAGTCAATGAGGTGTTCATATTTATAGAAACGCGAGAGTTCAGAGATACTATCAGGGATGGCGTCTGCAAACGCATCAAATGAAGCTTTTCCACTCGAAATCGCGCCTTTAAAGATATTGAAGAGCTGCTGAATCGTGTTGCCATGTAGCGTGTAAGCAAGGACCACGTAGTGTTGCTGCGTTAAGACATTAACCATCCATCGATGATAATCTTTGCTCGCACCTAACCCATGAGCGATAAGCACTAATGGGGTTGGCTTTGTAGTTGTCGTGGAATAATAGAAAGTAGTTGCATGAGTCCCCCATTTATTTGTGAAAGAGAAATTAAGGCGTTCAATAGTTTTGGAAAATGGTGGGGGCGGAGGTAAACCTACCAATGCAGGACACTAGTAGAAGCGATGAGAAGTTACTGAAATATTAGTGTTTTGTTATTATAGGTTAATGTATGGGTTCATACCCAAGCAATATCGAGATTCCTCGCTTATATAGATAAAATATAAGACTTAATAATCTACAATTTATCATTAATCTGCGGTTAAAGTAAAAAACGTATGCATGAGGGACATGTGATGGTAAAAATTGAATGGGACGATAGTCTCTCGGTTGGCATACACCTCATTGATGAACAACATAAGATGCTAATCCAACGATTGCAGGCACTTGTTCACGCAATTGAGACGTATCAAAGCGTGAATGAGATTGTGAAAACCCTTGATTTTCTTATTGAGTATACGAATTTCCATTTCTCAACCGAAGAAAAACACATGACCGAAACAAAGTATCCTGGTTTAACGAGCCATCGGGCACATCATGAAGAATTCAAAGCTACCCTACAATCACTTACAGTCGATTTTGAGGAGGATGGAGCTACGCGCGCGCTCGCAGAATCCGTGAACGTCTTTTTAATGAATTGGCTTGTGAAGCATATTAAAGCTGTAGACCTACTATTTGGTACATTTTTAATGGAAAAAAGACTTTCCCTTTCGGAGTAGACAACACGATATCAATAACATATCACTTTATTGTGACTATTTTAGCTGGTGCGCTGTATTTCAGTAATTGATCGGTCTAGAATACTCCAAATCTGATCTATGTATTTGAGATGCTCGGGTTTCATGAGACAGGATCTCAGACATGTAACATATGGTTGATCGATTTCAATATCACGCCATGATTCAGGTAATTGCGATGTTGGATACTTGAATGTTGCGAGATAGAGATGATGTTTCATAGCTTCTTGGAATAATTGTTCACTTCGATGGGAGATCTGACCTATCTGGGAGCCATCTGGAGTCCATATGACGATATCCAATTCAGGGGCTAGGATCGTTCTAAAGCGATTATCTTCTTCAAGCCGCTTGTATAAAGTTAAGGCGGCTTCTCGGCAACGGGTAAGTTGACTCGCAAAAACACCACCAGGAACCATGGGAAGTAATTGTTGCGTTGCCCAAAGTGCAACTGCGGAAGCTCCTGCCCGGGAACACTCAAGACTGATCTCACCTAGATGTAGATCGTTGGAAGTGAAATAAGTGTAGGGAGACTCATGCTTATAGAAACGCCCCAGCGTCGGATCTTGATAAAGGATGCAGCCACAACCATAAGGTTGTAATCCATGTTTATGAGGATCAATAACGATAGAATCAACTTCGCTGAGGTAATCAAATGCTCGGCGCGTCTCGGCTTGAAGGTTGTTCGCGAGTATGAAGTAGCCACCATATGCAGCGTCAGCATGGAGATGAAAAGTATATTTCTTGCGAAGGTCGACAAGTTGTTCGAGAGGATCAACAGAGCCAGTACCTGTTGTACCAATTGTAGCGACAACTGTTCCCACAGTACCCGATTCCAAGAGCGCCTTCAACGCGATCAGATCCATTTTTGCTCTAGAATCACAAGGAACCACTTGGTAGTTTAATTTGAGAACATCAGTCATTCGTTTATGAGTGTAATGAGCTTGTGATGAGGCAGTAACAACTTTCTCGGGATGTAATTTTCCTGCAATCCAGAGGGCTTCTGTATTAGCCAAGGTGCCTCCACCAGTTAGATGACCGAGATGCTGGTCCCAGTGAAAGAGTTTCGCTAGTTCTGCTACGGCCTCTTTTTCCATGCGAGAACTTGCGCGTCCACCATCAAGAGCATGGTTATTGGGATTGATCCAGAGAGATAACATATAGGCGACTCGAGCAACAGGATGGGGGGGTTTGAGCATTTGACCGGCATAATACGGATGAAAATATGGATAGTTATCTTGCATTTCATGGGCTACTGCTTGTAGAACATTGGTGATAGCGGCGATATCATAGGATTTGGGAACGGTGGGGAGATGCTCAAAACCTTGTTCCAATTGCTCAAGTGCGTTTTCTAGTATCTGTATTGTAGATTTCTCAAACCTCATATCAAACCTTCCACGGACTCAGCTAAGCTCGCTGAAGAGATTCGTTGGTACTGTAGGTATATTAGCTACATTAAGCTTGTTGATGCATATATCGCGCGCGCTAAACTAGGCAGGCGACTTGAGGTTTAAAAAGCGACAAGTTACCCCTGTATTACTTTTGATTTGATAAGTTCTGCGATCTCACTTGGTGTGTATCCAAGACTCTGAAGAATAATTGTTGTATGTTCCCCGAGAATCGGTGGTGGTGTACGAATACTGGCAGGTGTGGACGAAAGCTTAAGGGGGGTGCCAACAACTTTGATGTGCCCGGCTGAAGGGTGCTCAATCTCTTCAACCATCTTACGATGGAGAACTTGTGGATCGGTGAATACTTCACTAAGTTGTAGAACAGGTCCACAGGGGACGCCTGCTTTCTCAATCAAGGAAAGCCATTCCTGTGCAGTTTTTTTCTGGAAGAATGTGTTTAGGATCTGAGTCAATTCATCCCTATTTTTTACTCGATCAGGATTCGTGGCAAAACGAGGATCAGTCATTAACTCAGATAGATTTACTCCTTGACAAAATCGTCGCCAGAGAGCATCGTTTCCTACGGCGATAACAAAATAAGAATCGGCAGCTTGAAACGCCTGATAAGGAGCTATAGTAGGATGAGCAGATCCGAGTCGTTTTGGGTCAACCCCGGACACTAAATAATTACCAGCTTGGTGTGAAAGAATGGACACCAGTCCATCAAGGAGGGAAACATCGATCATTTGCCCTTGTCCAGTTTGTTTTCGTGTGATTAATGCAGAGAGAATGCCGATAGCTGCGTACATCCCAGCAAAGATATCGGAGATTGCGACTCCGATTTTCACTGGTGGGCGATTTTCTTCACCAGTTAGACTCATCAAGCCGCCCATTGCTTGTCCCACAATGTCATATGATGGTTTTTCACGGTAAGGTCCCGTCTGTCCAAAACCTGATATCGAACAGTAAATGAGCTGCGGATTAATTTTGTTTAGTGTTTCATAATCAAGGCCAAGTTTCTGGACGATCCCGGGGCGATAGTTTTCGATTAACACATCATAGGTTGAAGCCATTTTACGTACGATCTCGCAACCCTTTTCAGTCCGAAGATTAATTGTCACACTTTTTTTATTGCGATTTATGCTCAAGAAATAGGCACTTTCTCCATGGATGAAGGGAGGTCCCCATTGCCGTGAACCATCCCCTGTCTTTGGCCGCTCAATTTTCACTACTTCGGCTCCTAAATCTCCTAAAATCATCGAACAATATGGACCTGCAAGATACCGTGTTAAATCCAGAATTGTGATGCTATCGAGAACATGACTCATACTTTGATCCCTAGGCATGGTCTTCGCCTAGAAAGATATAAAATTTGTCCCGTAGTTATGTCTTGATAAAGAGCTATAGGGACGGGAAGAAATTGAGTCAGACGATGAAAGATTTACTTGTAGAAACACAGGATAAGATCTTCAGGATAACATTAAATCGCCCAGAGGTATTGAATGCGATCCGCGCAACTACGGTAAAAGAATTACAGATCGTTTTTGACCGATTCGCGGAGGACCCTCAATTACAGGTTCTCGTGCTTACAGGAGTGGGGGATCGGGCATTTAGTGCGGGTGGCGATATAAAATCAATGCGGGATATGACTAAGAAAGAGGCTGCTGAATTTGCTTATCAAGCACATCGGCTTATTGAGACAATCGAAGCTACGCCAAAACCAGTGCTAGCTGCCGTGAATGGTATCGCGTTAGGGGCAGGCTGTGATCTCGCGCTTGCCTGTGATCTCACCATCGCTTCAGAACGAGCTCGGTTTGGTGAACCTCCACCAGGCATTGGGATTACTACACCGTTTGGGGGAACCCAAAGACTGCCACGAATTATTGGAGTAAAAAACACCAAATACCTGTTCTTTACGGGAGAATTCATTAACGCGACTCGGGCCTATCAAATGGGATTAGTGAACAAAGTCGTGCCACATGATCAATTACTAAGCGAGGTGCAACGAATAGCAGACAAAATCTTGTCTCGCGCTCCAATCGCATTAGCGTATACCAAACAATTAATTGACGCGAGTATGAAGGAACACATTTCCAAAGGAGACCGAATGGAACAAGAATTATACGCTAAATGCTTCGAAACTCTTGATCAGAAAGAAGGAATGAACGCTTTTTTTGAGAAGAGAAAACCGAAATTTCAAGGCAAGTAGCAGCCCGCGTATTTGTGATCCAGATATGGATTGATGACTTGTTAGTTATCGTCCACACATGTATTTTTGGCAGTGATAACAGTACCATCGATGAGTGTACATTTTATAGGCTAACGAAGAATGACACACGGGACATAGATGATAGTGTGAGGATCGATATTTTAAGGTCATAACGAGAATTCTGTTGAGTCAGATAAATACAAAAAGCCTGTGAAACTCGAATTCATAACTTTTTTTAGAAACAGGGTACGCGCGCGCGTCCTATACGCTAGCTAACTAGAGAATTCAACACTTAGCGCGCGTAAACACTTAAGCTATTTTGTATCCCAATATTTCTCTGCTTCTTCCTCTAATTTCAGTAATCTCGAATAATAATCTGGGAACTCATTGAGATGAGCGAGAGCAATTTTCCCAGTCATTAGAGGATCATCGTCTGTAACGTTTGTAACTGAGTTTTCGGTACCATGTTCCAACTCAACATCCATACCCATCCTAAATTGCTCCACATCGAATTTAGTCCAGTTAATTCCAAGAGCCTCTCCAATTTCTTTTGCTTTCTTAGCCGTGAATACCTTCTTAGGTGACATGGATAAGAAATCAACTTATTTTTATTTAGATCTTTCGAAACTAAAAACTACTTTTTCAATACGCGCGTGCGCGCTAGCAAACAAAACATACCCTGTCCTTCAACACAACAGCACTACACGAAAATCATATTCAAAAATTTCCTTTCTAGCTAGCTTTATGACCTTCAAGTTAAATCTGGACAGTATAGAATCTTTAGATACTCTCTTTAGTAAAAACTCAAAGGATCTTTCCGTCAACTCGTCTTTGGTTATCTTTCCGCGCGCGCGTTAACTTTTCATAGTATTCGTTATACGATATTGTTTTATTTTTTTCCAACAAACAAGCATTTATGATAATAAAAGCGGGGGAAACCGGGTAGACTTGGAAGAACAAAAAGATTTTTAGCTAGCTAACTTAAGGATCTACACGTTATCCCTTAAAAGATCGTGAGAAAATCAATATGAGTTTACAGAATCCGAGATATTGGCTGTCCATTGTTTTAGCGTTAATTATTATATATGCGTTTATAAGATGGAAGATTCAAGATCGGAAGTTACAAAGAAGTTAATCTATCACCATCTTCGTGACCACGGCTAATTAGCGAAGCGCTCATAGGTTATTGTTTTTGTGTCGCTTGCGTTAAACGTGTTACATTACTTTTTGTGAAAAATCCATCAAAACCATTGAAGCGACGAATGTATTCGGTAACTAGGAGCGTAGATGAGGAGGGGGTTGTGAAGGTTTGTTTTAAGCCTTCATCTCGAGAACCAACCAATTCTATGAGGAAAGTCATTCCATCATTCGTCAAGGCATTAAAAGTTGCGTCGATATGCTTTGTTTCGAATGCGAGATGATGCACACGAGTCCCATGGTTATGAATAAATTTCTCGGTAGGTCCAGATGCTGTGTCGCTTAGGTAAGGTGAAATACCTGACGTGAATACTAGTGCAAAGTCAGTTTTTGATAACCGTGTGGCATTTGTGATGGAATTAAAAGCTTCAACATAGATTGCAAAGTCATAGTTATAGTTCGTTAATGAAACGAACTCAAGGATCGCTGCCTCTCGATCTTGGGCACGAACTCGGGTTGCAGCATGATCGAGTTTGCCAATATGTGTTAAATAGTTTTTTTGAGGCTTTGTCAGGTGCCAATCCAGAATTTGTGTAGAGGATGACTCATAGCAACCTTTGATGTGTGTCCATTCTATGAAGCCTATTGAGTTACCGGTATAGAGAGAAGGTGCGGTTTGGATGAATGAGAAATGATCGTAATGTTGGATGGTCTCTGTAGCAAAAGTGACACCGATAGACTGCTGAATGGAAACGAATTCTTCGAGATTTGTGGTTTGGAATACAAAAGTCTCTAATCGAGTATTTGGGAGATGTTGGGATTTTGGGAAGCGATTGAACGAGAGAAACGGATTCTCTGCGGAACGTCTAGCAGTAATTAAAAGATCGGCAGATCCCTGTAGCTGTAAGACATAGGTTCTTTGATCTGATGTTTGTAAAGCTGTTGTCATGGAATAGCCACTAAATGATAAAAACTCTTGCATGGTCTGTGTTTGGAATTGAGGTTCGGTATTTATGATAACGGAGTCTAAACCTTTCACAAGGCCATCGAGCCCCATATTTTCGCGTCTTAAATAGATTTCTGCTGCTTTTGCTTGGAGTTTTTCGTCACGATCCGTAAATTGAGCGATTGGTGCAGAAGTCGCTTTGTCTTTACTCATCAACGGTCCCTTCAGAATCCAGTCTCTCTGGAGGTAATATGAATGAAGCCTCATATGTACGTAACTCATTATCTCGTAGTCACTGGTCATGTGCATAATTGATGCATGGCTAAATCGCCCAACGCGCGCACGTTACCGTGTTTATTCGCGGATATATCACTTGTAGATTCTCGTAGAATATCAACCTGAACGGCGTCCGCAAGACATACGTTAATAAGACCAATCAAGCCATATTTCGTATCAGGGCTTTTCATTGAGTAGCGAAGATTTACTCCACTTTCTGCGTGAGAAAGGGTACCGGGCTCAAATTATCGATAGTAACCATTTACAAGATCTCAAACGGAATAGTGAACAAGTCTATGAAGAAAATCAAATAGATAAGACACTATTGAAGCAGTATTTAGCTCGCTTTGACTATTCAC
>JAOZHK010000253.1 GCA_026014905.1 Candidatus Bathyarchaeota archaeon | reverse complement strand
TTACGCAATGCTGGTCGACCCGTGGAAAGTACTGAATTGCTCTCACGTCTCGGCATTGCACTGACAGAACACGAAGCCGTACAGGCGATATCCAAGCAATTAGAGTATCTCGAAGATTATGGATTAGTGCAGTCGTCCCCAAAAGGTTGGAAGTGGCTGACTGAGTGACTCAAGTTAGTGTACTCGTATCTCACCCATCGGATGACGACGTAATTACCGCGTTTCTTCAGGATTGTGCGCTGCGTCGACTCTCTCCGAACACGATTGAAGGATACAAGTCTAGTCTGCGTATCGTAGCGGATCTGCTCGTGCAGAGAGGTATGTCAATTCGTACATTGAATCGTGCAGCACTTCGAGCAGTGTTAGGATACCTTGTCGATCGCGGGTATGCTTATAACACTTTACTCCAATATTTTGCTGCATTATCAGGGTTTTGTGATTACTTAGTGTGGGAGGAGTTGGCGTCGAGCAACCCGGTTGTCCCGTTTCGGAAGCGCTACGTGCGACAATACAAGCGGTCCTCGCGTCCTGAACGCCAGCTGATTTCGGTCGAGGCGATGAGAAAATTAATTACCTCCATTATGAATCCACGGGATAAAGCGATTGTGACGTTATTAGCTAAGACAGGGATTCGTCGTGGGGAATTGATCCGCACCGATCTGGATGACATCGACTGGATTGACCAAAGTATTCAACTAAAACCACATCCCAAGCGCAGTAACTCCCTCGTCTTTTTTGATGATGAATGTGCCCGCGTGCTGAAACGATGGATTAAAACCCGGGACAGTTATCCTGTTCAACCAGAATGCTCTGCGCTGTTTATCAATGAGCGTGGAGGGCGGCTGCAACGTCATGGCGTATCGCATGCGGTGACGAAACATGCAATCCGAATCGGACTCCATGATCCCACGAGTGACCGACTTGACGAACGGTTTACACCACACTGTTGCCGCCACTGGTTTACCACACACTTGCGGCGGAACGGGATGCAACGAGAATTGATCAAAGAACTTCGTGGCGATGCACATCGGGATGCCATGGATATTTATGATCATATCGATAAACGGGAATTAAAACGGGCGTATTTAGCGGCAATTCCCCAACTCGGCATTTAACTGGTTCAAAACAATCATACCAAATCAATCAAATGCCTAAATGAGTACATATTACCCTACAGATCTTCCCCCTATTTCTTTCAAAAAAGTTGGAATGGTTCAAAACAATCTGGGATTTAAGGGCTTCAATGAGAAGAAAAACTGAATTTTTATATATGGCACTGGAGATTCTCCCCAACACAATCCGAAACCCTGATGATCATGCAACATACTGTCGAAGAACTCAACGCCTTTGAACAGATCACCTTCAAGAATATGGTCTCATTTTATCGGGAGGAACTGCAACGTGTGCTCAACGGCGAAAAATCAACGCAGATCTTCTCAAAGGGTGATCGGCGAGTCCTTCGCCGATTAGGTGTCCTCGAACTGCGCCCGACGGGACATTTTGGCCGTGTGCTTGAAGTCTCGTCCCGAACCAAAGAGATCTTGAAAACCTGGCGATAAGTCCCAAGAGATATCATCGTTTTCAGACGAACGTGATGATGAATGAGCTCAACATTATGTAAAATTGGCCTCCATAAATGGAGTCGGAAACGCTTCTCATATCTCAGTGGTTCCAATGTCCGCGATGTGGAACAGCATTGTCAACGCTGTGGCAAACGGAAACATTGGGTAGAAACTGCATGATATGGAATGTTCTTACAAGTAATGGGATTGAAGATTTCAAACAGAAAAAAAGGGGAAGAGTGAATGTTCAATATATTGATCTTAATCGTCGTCAAAGATAATGGTATTATCGGTTCCTTCGTCAAGCACCTGATCAGCCACGGTTGTGCCTTCAGGAAAGTCCTCTTCAGCGACCAGATTGTTCGATGACCACTGACTCAACCACACGCAAATAGTTACACCACCGACAGTCACACCACTCTCCGTGTAGTCGTTATCAATAATCATACAGTTAGTCGTCGGACGAAAGCCCGTGTTCGCCCTAGCCCCGAGATAGATTACAGTAAAAACGGGCCGTTCAACAACATCGATGAACGTGTTTTTAGTTATCACGACGTTCTCACAATAATTCAGATAGATCGGTGCTACAACAGGTACTAGCGCCGCATAGTGCTCGATAATGCAATCTTTAATCCGTATATCGCCACTACATGCTCTGAGGCGTAGCGCGCCATATCCTGTGCAGCCATATACATAGAGCTCCGTGAACCGTACCACGCAATCCGTTAATTCCTAGCTAGCTAGCTAAAAATAACTACGCGAAAGGTGTTTTTCATCGATTTTAAACAATATTCGTCAACCGAACTGGATTCTATATGATCACTATTACGCTCTTTCTCACGCATCACGGTCACACCTTCTCAAATCACTCTTGGGAGTCAGCACTTTATTTACTAATAACTACTACGTTCTTGATAGATGCTCTCGATGTAGGTTGTCATACATTTTGAGCAGCAAAAACACTGGCGTTCACCGTTGACGGAAATATCTATACGTTCATGTTTTGTGGTATCGATATTCATCCCACACAATTTACAGTAATTCTTAGCTAATGCGTCACTCCGAATTGGTTGTTCACAAATGGGGCACAGTTTTTCCTTCATATGGTTGGTTCGCCTTATCTCGTTCGATACGTAAACGTTTTCCCCGAAAAAAGAGGGAGAAATGAGAGCCTTCGTGTTATCTCTTCAAGTATTTGTTGGGATTTGCTTCAAAGGCTTTCTTGCAGCCTGGTGCACAGAAGTAGTAGGTTGTACCCTCGTGGATCGTCGTCCACTTGGCAGTGGTCTTGTCCACTTCCATGTTGCACACGGGGTCTCGCGCCATGTCTTCACCTCCTCTCAGGTTGATACGATGGTTGAATGTTCGTGCGTCGCAAGAGATTCGCGTTCGTCACGACGGTTATGGAACTTACGGCCATCGCGATCTCGGCGATGACAGGATGTGCTAAGCCGAGCATGGCAAAGGGGATCATGACCACGTTGTAAAAGAAGGCCCAGAACAGATTCTGTTTGATCTTTCGAAATGTTGCTTTTGATAGCTTCACGGCTTTGACAACATCAGATAGGTTCCCTCGTACAAGCACGACATCGCCGGCTTCGATCGCGATATCGGTGCCCGTGCCTATGGCGATTCCCACATTGGCCTGCGTTAATGCGGGTGCGTCATTGATTCCGTCACCGACCATCGCGACGAGGCCCACTTCATTCTGGAGTCGTGTGATCTCGGCGACTTTTTGGTCGGGGAGTACTTCCGCGAGGACGCGGGAGATGCCGACTTTCTGTGCGATGGCGTCGCCTGTTCGTTGATTGTCGCCGGTGAGCATGACGGTTTGAAAGCCCATCTGCTCAAGTTCAGTGATCGCGTCGATTGAATCCTCTTTGAGGGTGTCGGCTTCTGCGATGATACCAAGCAGTTGACCATTCCGTGCTACGAGCATCGCTGTTTTAGCTTCATTCTCCAACGTTTTCAACGTGGGTTCTAAGCTGCTGTAGTTGATTCCCTCGTCATCCATAAGCTTTCGATTTCCGATCAAGAGGGTGCTCTGCCCTTCGAGCTCTCCCATGATTCCTCGACCCGTAATTGACTCGAATTTCGTCAATGGCATTAACTTGAGGTGTTCGTCTGTGGCTTTCCTGATGATCGCTTCCGCGAGGGGATGCTCTGACCCCTGTTCAATGCTGGCTGCTAATCTTAAGACATCTGTCTCCTGAAACCCGTCAGCCGCCACAACGTCTGTCACTTCAGGTTGGCCCTTCGTGATCGTCCCGGTCTTGTCGAAGACGATGACTTTGACTTCTTTTAGGGTTTGGATGGCCTCTCCACGCCGGATTAAGACGCCGTTTTCAGCTCCCATGCCGCTTCCCACCATGAGAACTGTCGGTGTGGCTAGGCCTAGGGCACAAGGACATGCAATGACGAGTGTGGCAACGGTGCCAAAGATGGCGAGTGAAACTGCACCCAGCGTTGGATCTACCCACGGTAAGAACTGACTTGCCCAGACCCCCACGCTCCCCATGAATTCTGGAACCACTAACCAGAGAACAAGCGTTAAAGAGGCGAGGGCTAATACTGCGGGCACGAAGTAGCCGGTAACTCGGTCGGCGAATTCTTGAATTGGGACCTTGGATCCTTGGGCTTCTTCCACCATCTTGATGACTTGCGAGAGGAACGTATCTCTCCCGATTTTAGTAGCTTTAACTTTGAGAAAGCCGCGTTGATTCACGGTAGCTCCAATGACATTATCGCCGAGTTTCTTGGTGACCGGCATGGATTCTCCCGTCGCCATCGACTCGTCAACGCCACTCTCCCCTTCGAGGACTACGCCGTCCGTCGGGATCTTTTCACCTGGCCGCACGAGCATGAGATCGCCGACGAGTACTTCGTCTATTGGGATCTCGAGTTCCGTTCCATCGCGGATGATTCTTGCGGTTTTCGCTTCAAGTTCGAGGAGTCGTTTGATGGCTTGAGAGGCTCGGCCTTTTGCTTTTGCTTCGATGTATCGACCTGTGAGGTGGAAGGACATGATCATGGCGCTGACACCTGCGTAGTTCGCGATTGGTACAAAGAATGAGGGAGGGCCTGTTAGGAAAGACGCTAGAGTCCCCAACAGGATCAAGACATCCATGTTTGCGCTTCCATGTGTTAGGGCTGTGACAGCGGATCGATAGGTCGACCAGCCAGGATAGAATAGGACAGGTGCAGCAAGGACAATCAGCCCAAGATTAAACACTACGGCGCTGGGCCACATGATCCCAAAGAACATCTCGGGGATCATCCACAGCATGATTGGTATTGTGAGTGCCCAGGAGAGGAGGGCTCGTCTCTTGGCCGTTGAGAACGCGTGCTGTTCTCGTGCTTCTTCTTCCTCAAAGGTGGCTCGCTGGTCCTCTCGTCCCAGAACTTGGTAACCAGTATCCTCGATCGCCTTCTCGATTTCGTTATAGCCCACTATCGTGGAGTCGTAGACGACCATGGCTTTTTCTGTCGCGAGATTCACGTTGGCTTCTATGACCCCATTAGTCTTTCGTAGGGCGTGCTCGATGGTTTGGGCACATGACGCACACGTCATGCCGCTGATCCGTAAAATAAGCCTCTGGGTTCCTCGGGCTACATCGTATCCCGTGTCTTGAACGACTTTTACTAGTGCTTGTTCACTTGTCTTCTCGTCATCGTATTCGACATATGCGGTCTCTGTCGCAAAATTGACTGAGGCGTTACTAACACCCGTGGCTCTCGTCAACGCTTTCTCGATTGATTGTGCACAGCTAGTGCATGTCATGCCCGCGATCTTGATCGCTTGTTTTGTTACGTTGTGTTTTTGTGTTAGATCGTTGTTTGACAAATGAATTCGAACACCTTGATTAGTGTATATCTGATAGATGTATATCTTTTTAAGACTTATAAATATATCTGAAAAAGATATGTTTTCAAGAGAGTTTAAATACATCGGAAACAGATATATCTAGCATGTCAAGCGACGAATGGGCCTCAGACATGGTGCGATCCTCCATCATCATGTGGTTGTATGAACAGCCACTCCATGGATACGCCATCATCAGCAACCTCAAAACACGCTTGAAACGAAACGTCAGCCCCAGTTTAGTCTATCCGTTTCTTCGTCAACTTGAACAAAAAGGCTTTTTAAAATCCACAGTAGAATCCGTCGGTCAGAAACCGAGAAAAGTGTATGAACTGACCGAAGAGGGACTTCAACTTGCCAGTGTTCTATTCAAACGATTAGCCTCGCTCGTGTCCATTGCCATTGAACCAAGCTTAGATGTCTGTGCGCACTGTGGCGCCAAAATTTTCGAAGGCGGACACAAAACACTCGTTAGAGGCACAGAGATGATGTTCTGTTGTGTTCACTGCTTCCATGCCTACGAACGGGAGCGGGAATAGGGAATTCAGAACATATATAATCACTGAGTGTCTGACGGGTCGTAACAGTCGGTTCACACGGTACATCGAACATAGATGTGTTTTAAAAAGATATATTTATTAAAGACTATTCCATTACAGATCTTGGTGATATAAATATGATGTTGCCCTGGTCTTTAGGCGGTTGGGCGTTCATGGGTGTCGGCATGCTCATCATAGGCGTGCTTATCCTTGTCGGCACCTATTTCCTCTTCACGGAATTTACCCGACCCCGAAGATACCAACACAATGATGCGTTAGACATCGCTCGCCAACGCTATGCCCGAGGCGACATTTCGCAGGAAGAATTCGAGAGAATAAAGAGAACCCTATAACGCTAGGTGTCGTAATGCGCATACAAAATAAGTTACCAGTAATCGTGTTAACCATCGGATTATTATTAATTACCGTAATTGCCGCCACCTCTTTTTTCCCCTTTCTTACGGCTGCACAAGCCGTGGAAGACATTGAACAGGCAGAACACGCTGTTGAGCAATATCTCAACGAACTGAATGACGGCTTGCAGATCGACGAAATCATGGAATTCACGAATCATTTCTACATTATCATTCAAGAACAGAGTACAGGCATACACGCCTTTGAGCTACTAGTCGACCGCTACACAGGACGAATAGGACCGGAGCCAGGACCGAATATGATGTGGAATCAAAAATATGGGCATATGGGCATGATGAATAATCCCACTGCATCGATGCCGATAGACCTCGATGAAGCCACCCGTTATGCGCAAAATTGGTTGAACACCAACTTTTCTGGGAGTAACGTCGAAGATGGCAAAGCTTTCTATGGATATTACACCATGGATATCTCACGAGATGGAAAAATCGTTGGCATGTTAAGCGTCAATGGGTTCACAGGCGACGTGTGGTACCACAACTGGCATGGCGAATTCATCGGTATGGAAGAACATAACTGACGCGGTGACGCAAATGAGTGAACAAAACAATCTTCACGGTGCGTTTATCCTCTCAACAATAGGAGGCCTCGTGACACTCGGTAGCGGCGTTTTCTTATCAATATGGTTCATGACCGGGGGCTTGACTCTCGGTGGTATGATGAGTGGCTTGAGTAGTTTGATGAGCGGCTTTCACGAGATGATGGGGAGCCTGGGCATTCCGTTCAGTTTTATGAGTGGGCTTTCGCTTATTGGACTGATAGCAGGGCTTTTTATAATTGTCAGTGCGATGATGCTTCGAATGCAGCCCTATGCACATACCTCGTGGGGACTCATAATCCTTGTATTCTCGTTCATCAGTTTCCTAGGAACCGGGGGATTCCTGATCGGCGCTGCTCTTGGCATCATCGGTGGCTTTCTGGCTATTACGTGGAAGCCAATACATGACTAAAACACTGAAGAGTATCGAAGAAGCCTTCGATCGAGCTGCACCGCTATACGATGTGATGAATCGCCTCTACTTTTTTGGACATGATCAGCGATTTAGATCAACGCTTATTCAAGAACTCGCCTTAGAATCAAACAATATTATCCTCAACGTATGCTGTGGTACAGGTTTAGACTACCCGACGATTATACCAGAAATTGGGGAACATGGAATTATTGTGGGTGTCGACCTTTCAACACAGATGTTACACCAAGCACAAAAGAAGGACAGCAAGTCAATAGCCTCGTTCGAGCCGATATAGCACATCTCCCCTTCCGTGATCATTTGTTTGATGCGGTTGTTCTTACCTTTTTATTTAAAAATAACTCCAACTATAAATTTGAGTCTCATAGAACTC
>JAOZHK010000152.1 GCA_026014905.1 Candidatus Bathyarchaeota archaeon | reverse complement strand
AGAACTCAATCTTGACGTATTAAAGGCAATCTACAATGGACGACAAGCCCCGTCCCGAGTCGTATATACCGCAAACCTCTCGTATGATCGCGTCGTGAATTGCATCGATTTCCTTTTAGAACAGAAACTCGTCCAACGAATTGATGGAATAACGAAAAAGCGATACACAATAACTGATCGGGGAAAGAACGTCGTCAATTACTTCTATGAAATTGAGAAATTAATGGGTCGAACGAAGCACGCTGAAAAATTTCCGGTACCAACCGTGTTTATGTAATGTGTGCGCGCGTTATTTTTCTATGGTATGCGTACCTAATTAGCCAGCAATTCTAACAAAGAAGCAAGTGACCATATCTCTTTTCCTTCGAGTAAAACTGCGCGCGCGCTCAACAACTCAAACAAAAAATTCAAATTCCTGTAATCTTGACAGCCGGAATCAAGTCATACGACCTCGCACAACAGATAGTTGACTCTAAGATCGCTGATTACATTGGACTCTGTCGTCCCCTTATTCGCGAACCCGACCTTGTGAATCGCTGGAAATCCGGTGACACAGGACCCTCGGAATGCGGCTCTGACAACGCCTGCGTCTGGGCACTATTTCAAGGCAAAGATCTTCACTGTCCACACGTAGCCGCGGAGTGATGGTCATACCATTGTAAACTAAGGCGAAGTAGATTCGCGTGTTTCACGAGTTCCGAGGTGGGGAGCGATGATACAAATACCAAGAATGCAAAGGAGATGAAGAACATATGCCATTCATTAACATTAAAGTCTTGAAGGGACTTGTATCCAAGGAGCAGAAAGCCGAAATGATTCGCCGCGTGAGTGAAGTCGTAGCGGAAATCGAAGCCCGCCCGCATCCTATGGAGAAAGTCTTACCTGCAGCAACCGTCGTGATTGATGAAGTTGAGTTCGAGAACTGGGGATCAGGTGGCGTCCAAGTCAGCCCCGAGATGCTGAAAGCACTCTTAGACAGCTAAACACCATCTACTCCCCCCTCCCTTTTTTCTTGTGTTTTTTCTGTTTGAACTCTTAAATTCCAGATCACCCTATGTCTGTTTATGAGGTGATGCTAGCTAGCTTAGCTACAGTCAGCACCTAACCGCTATTTTTTTCCTCTCCTGTTTGAAGTCTCAAATCCCACAACCCCTGGATACTCGCACACTACGCGCGCGTACGCACGTGCTGAAGTATTTAATGAATTATCGTAATTTTCGGTAGCACGGTATTACGTTCATCTATTCCTGAACAATACGATACGGTGTTGATGTATTACATTGACTGCAAAAATGATGAATTCATCACTCAAGTTTGCGAGGTTTATGTGCTAAAATGCTATACTGACAATTGGTATAACACGTCAATGCCCTCAACGCGACATGGGATCTGCTCTGCACGCGTAAATCCCTGACGTGGTCTCATCTCTTACGTGGAAAGAGAGAGTCAAAAAAATGCTCGACGGGTGGCGTGGTACAGATCCCTGAGGGCTCCTTCAGCTATAAAATACTCAGTAATTGAGAACCATCCTGCCTCTTTTTGAAGTCCTTAAATCCTAGCCAGCTCAATGATTGAACCTCAAAACCTAAATTCGTTGTTGTGCAATATTCTTGGGATCACTTCATGAGTGAAGAATCATCCAGCGGACAGAACAATGAACAACTCTCTCGTACACTAAAAACACTCATTATCTCCAGTGCGAGGAACGGGACATTGGACCGCAATCCGTTATTGAACACCGCCCATGCCAACACGTGTCCACATTGTCATCATAGCCAGCGGATCGTGTACCTTGATGCTTTAAAAAATGGTGACTTTGACGTGGGACAAACGAAGCAAATTGAAGTACTCGATTCATCAGGACCTATGGGAGTCTGGGAAAAGGAACAAGTAACTCCCGTGACCATCAGCTATCGTTGTGACGTGTGCAGCGGCATTGTCGAAGTCAGTCCCGTCACCGTGGAATATCTCCAGCTCATCATTAGTAAACCTCCAGTTTCAAGCGCCATGTATAGCTAGTTATCTCTTTGTCTCCTCATTTTTTTCTTATTCTTTGAAGTCTTAAATCCCAGATTACCCCTTTCTTACTCAAGGTGATGTGAATGGATGTACAAACAATTATGGTAGTAATCACAGGAGTCAGTATCATCATTGGAGTGATTCTGTCACTCAGTTCAAGGAAACAGGAGTTGGAGACCCGTCAGGCTCAACTTTTTATGGATGTTAATCAACGCTTTAACAGCGCAGAAATGCGTCGCTCTCTACAAAAAGTCCTGTATGTCGAGGACTGGACCAATTACGAAGATTGGGCGCAAAAGTATGGGCTTCAATCTGATTTATGGGTCGCGATCACGCAAATAGGCAGTTATTTTGGTGGACTCGGTGTCTATGTGGAACGAGGATTAATTGATCCTACAATGATCGACGACCTCATGGGCGAATACATCATCGCCTACTGGGACAAGTTAACACCAAAGGCGCGCGCGCGAAAATACTACTAGAATCTTTGATTTAACATCCTGAATTGTGTGAAGGCCTTAAATCCCAGAACAGATCTACATCTTAGAAGTGATAGGCGCAGATGGGTACCTCCAATGATGATTCACCCGATTTAATACCGTCTACGAATTCTTCATTCACCATTAGTGCACTATTTCTGCCCAATGTTGCAGTATTCATTCCACAACTGGTGACCAGCCTGCTGCTAGTGGAAATTGCGGCGTCGTTTGGTGTTGATGTTGGTGTCGCGGGACAGCTGCGGACAGGCTCGTTCATCACGTCGATTGCGTTGGCGCTTCTGGTGAGCGTGTTGAGTGTGAGATTTCGTCTGAAATCACTGTTAGTCGCGGGGATCGCTACGATGATGGTTTCTGCAATTGGGTGTTTTCTCGCACCGAGTTTTGCGTTGTTATTGGCTGCGTACGCGCTGACAGGGATGAGTACTGCGATTATGCGGCCGATGACGAGCGCATTGGTGGGCCGGTTATTCAGTGTGGATCAACGACCCACGGTCTTGGGATATCTCTCGGTGGGAGGATCCTCGGCGTATCTCCTTGGATCTGTGTTGATGGGGGTGATCGCGGATTGGCGGTTGGCGTTTATGCTGTTGGTGTTCCCGTTAGCGTTGATCAGCATGGTATTGGTGGTGCGTGGTATTCCGTCGTTCAGTCAATCCACGGAACGCGCTGACATCGTGCAGGCTTTTATGCACGTCTTTAGGAATCGATCCGCATTGGCGTGTTTGGTTGGGAACATGCTGGCGTTTGTTTCCTGGAGCATTTTCTTATCCTACAGCGCATCGTTTTATCGTCAACGTTTTTCGCTTGATACGCGCGCGCGTTTGTGTCATTCGCGTTTGTGGGCACGTCGATGATGTATA
Source organism: Candidatus Bathyarchaeota archaeon (assembly GCA_026014905.1). The sequence continues at coordinate 12,249 of JAOZHK010000152.1, read as the reverse complement.
TTGTTGGGGGGATCTTGGCGGGTCGACTCGTGCAGCGGTACGGTCGCAAAACGCTGCCCGTGATGTTTGCAGTGATACATGGATTAAGTCTTTTAGGATTCATGAATGTCTCCCAGCTGTGGCTCTCGATGATCGTGTGGTCTGTAAGTGCGTTTTCAAATGCGGTACGTTTTTCCGCCTATAATAGTCTCGTGATCGAGCAGGTTCCAGCGTATCAGGGTACGGTGATGGCGTTGAGTCAGGTGTCAGCGGATCTGGGGAGCGTGATTGGTACAGGAATCGGAGGGATAATCCTGTTGTTTTCAGGTTATGGTACGGTTGCTTTATTGGGTTTCATGTCTGTTGTAGCGGGTTTGGTGTTTTATTTCTTCACATCTGATCCTGTGAATCAATCCTGAGCTTTTTTCATTCTGAATTGAAGTCTTAAATCCTAGCGATAGCTATGATATTCTGAAGGTGAGTATGTATGTCTAAATCTCCGTCTCTTCTTGATAGAGTGTTGAGTCGTCGAAGCATTCGCCAATACGCAGCACAAGATATTCCTGACAACGTGTTGAATTCGATCCTGGAAGCAGGGCGTCAAGCTCCATCGGCGATGAACCTGCAACCCTGGCACATTATTGTCATTACGGATCTGAAACTGAAACAGCAATTAGCGGATGGGCGTTATAATCAGTTTATCACCGAATGTCCTGTGACGATCATTGGATGTGCGGATACATCTGTGATCGTGAAAAACCCGTATCTTAAAGATCTCTATGAGACACATCAATTTTCTATTGTGGATGTGTCCATTGCATTACAGAACATGGTCATCGCTGCATGGGCACTTGGTGTAGGATCCTGCTGGATCGGCGACTTTCGTGAACCACATGTCAAATCCACTTTTCAGATCCCAGATCATTGGCGCGTCGTGGCGTTGTTGACGCTGGGCTATCCCTTGAATCCCCCTCAATCAAAAACCAAGCAGCCCTTCAACGACATCATTAGTTATAATACCTTTTCTTCCAATAGATAAATATCAAAAGATGACATTCAGCACCTAACCTCTCTGCTTTTTTCATCTATTTTGTAGCCCTTAAATCCCAGAATATCTATGCTTCGGGAGGAAAATGCAATATCAGTCACGATAATGAATCGCTTCATCAATTTAAGCTCAACATAAGTCTATGAACGAGCTTGCTCCAAGCGTTTTTTTGGAACCGGGTTGAGGTTTGCGATACATATATCAATGAATAGGTCTTGATGGTGTAAACCATTAATGAGGTTGTTTTCTGGAGATAGTGCTTTATTGGGGAATGAGACGGTACATCGTGAGTCCGATGAGTTTGTGTTTGATAAACGTCTGTATGTCATTTTTTTGATTATTTTCACGGAAGTGTTGGGGTTTACGCTGGTGTTGCCGTTAATCCCATTTTTAGGCTTGTCGCTGGGATTGACTCCCGTCGAGATTGGATTGATTGCTAGCGTGTTCAGTTTTTGCCAATTATTTGCGAGTCCGATCACGGGGAAATTGAGTGATCGTTTTGGACGAAAACCGTTGTTTATTCTCAGTCAATTAAGTACCTTGACGGGGTTTCTCCTCTTGGGCTTTGCGACAACCGCATTGCTGTTGTTTCTAGCGCGATTCATTGATGGCTTGCTAGGGAGTAACATGACGGTGAGTCAAGCGTATATTAGTGATATCACGGAGCCTCGGCATCGTACACGCGTGTTTGGTTATTCGAGTGGGGTCTTTGGTGCGGGGTTGATCTTTGGGCCAGTGCTGGGTGGTGTGCTCTCCAGTGTTAGTTATTCGGTGCCTATGTTCTTTGCGGCAGGCACGACGTTGATTTCCATTGCCCTCGTTGTCATGCTTCCTGAAACCGTTACTGAGAAACCTGAAGTGCTATCGCTTGGTTTGAGTGATATCTTTCCGATTGCTGAAGCGAGACGTTTTATCACGACCCCGCACGTGAGACATAGTTTGGTCATGTTTGTCATTTACAATGTGGGATTTTTTCTCTTTATCGCGAACTTCAGTTTATTTGCTGAAACCCAATTTGGTGTGAGTGCGGAACAGGTGAGCTTTTTCTTCGCATGGATCGGGATTGTGCGAGTCATTATTCAAACCTTTTTTATTGCTCGCATTCAACAAGCTCTCGGCGAGGAACGGCTTCTGATTATCGGGATCGCGGCTATGCTTATCGCGATGGTCAGTCTTGCCCTGACGGCAGAATATTGGTTTGTGTTTGCACCGTTATTCTTTCTATCCTTTGGGACTGGGGTTAGCAGACCTATCTTAATGAGTACTTTAACGAATAGCGTGACACGAACGGAGACCGCTACTATTTTGGGCGTGAATAACTCGTTGTCGAGTGTCGCTCAGATCATCATACCGATTGTCGGGGGATTCATCATTCAACATTTACCATCGCAAACAATACCGATCGTATCCGCTGTATTCTTCACTTCAATGTTATGGCTAATACGTAACAGGATGAAACAAATTAGTTAGTTACGCGCGCGCACGGTCTCCCGAAAAGGCATTGGATTTTTCCTAGGTGGAGTTGTCAATGGCATCTTTGGACCTATTGGACCTCATGCAACTGCGTTTGGTCATGGGGGTGCTGGGGGGTCCATTGGCTTCGCAGATCCTGAAGCTCAACTGGCGATTGCAGTTACCCTAAATAAGATGGAATTCGCGGCTCCAAGTCAAGGACGGGCACAGGACATCTGCGATCTAATCCGTCAAGAACTCGGTGTGACATGAACTCTATAGCACCAACCAACATTTCTTCCTTTCATTTGTTGAAGGCCTTAAATCCCAGACCGCATAATTCTATTCTTGAAAGTGTTGATGAAGAACCATGATTAACCCAGTAACGTTGATTCCTACCAGCTGCGCCCACGACTGTGGCGGGAAATGCCTACTCTACGTGCACGTTCGAGACGGAAAAATTGAGAAAATAACAGCCCCCACCCTGTTGCCAGGCACGCAGAACATGATACCTCAGAGGGCTTGTAAGAGGGGGCTACTCTATCATAAGAGGGTTTACCACCCCGATCGCCTCACACACCCCATGAAAAGGGTCAGCGAGAGGGGGCGCGGTGAGTTCAAAGCTATATCTTGGGGGGAGGCTCTTGATCATGTCACGGGAGAGTTGCGCAGGGTGAAAGAGGAGTATGGAAACGCCTCTATTCTCGGTTTGGGTCTCTCTGGCACTTACACCGCGACCTTGCATAACGTGAAAGATTTAACAAAACGGTTCCTAAACATGTTTGGTGGTCACACCGAGGTGACGGGGAGTTATAGCTTCGAAGCGACCACGAGTGCATCATGGTATACATATGGCACAAGTCTAACTGATCACAGTCGGGATGACCTCCTCAACTCAAAGCTCATCATCCTGTGGGGCTGGAATCCCATCGAGTTGCACTTTGGGAGTGATACCGCGTGGTATCTCGTGGAAGCCAAGAAGGAGGGGGCTAAAATCATCTGTGTTGATCCGAGATATACAACATCAGCCGCCATAGCCCATCTTTGGATTCCCATTAAGCCTGGAACGGACATCGCTATGATGTCGGCTATGGCCTATGTAATTATCCGCGAGGGCCTCCACGACAAGAATTTCTTAGATAAATACACGGTCGGCTTTGAGCAGTATAAGGATTACGTCCTCGGAGTGGAAGATGACGTGCCTAAAACACCTAATTGGGCTGAGGAGATAACGTTGGTGCCCGCGAAAATCATCACTGATTTAGCAAGGAACTATGCGACACGAAAACCCGCCGCCCTGATGCCTGGAGCTGGACCCCAACGAACATCGAGTGGCGAACAGTTCTCCCGAGCCTCCTCAGTATTGGCTTCAATAACGGGCAACATAGGTATCAACGGTGGCAACCCAGCGGGAGCCAATAGGGGACCGGGCATCACGGGAAAATATCACTCCATCCCTGTACCTAAAAATCCCATAGGCGTCTCTATACCAATATACCTCTGGTCTGACGCCATCCTCAAGGGTACTGCAGGAGGATATCCGAGCGACATCAAGATGGCCTACTCCGCCGCTGGCAACATCTTGAATCAACATGCAGACATAAACAAATCGATTAATGCGTTGAAGAAGCTGGAGTTCCTCGTTGTGCACGAACACTTCATGACGCCCACTGCCCGCTTTGCCGACATCCTGCTCCCAGTTTGCACATGGATGGAGAGAAACGACATACTGATCCCATGGGCGGGACATGGGAACTTTCTTATCTACCAAAATAAGGTCATCAACCCGCTCAACAAGACCAAGACAGACCTTGAAATCTTCACCGAGTTAGCGAACAAGCTTGGCTTCGGAGCTGAATTTAACCCCAGAACCGAGGATGAATGGCTGAGGTACTTTATGGAAGACTCCGAGATCCCAGATTATGATGCGTTTAGGAAGAGTGGCATTCACGTATTTGAGCGCTCTGAACCCTATGTCGCCTTCAAAGAGCAGATCAAGGATAAGAAGCCCTTCCTTACCCCTTCTGGAAAAATCGAGATATATTCCCAGCGCCTAGCGGATATGGGTAACCTATCGATTTCACCAATCCCGAAATACATTGAGAGTTGGGAGGGACCCGCAGACCCTTTGACAAATAGGTTTCCCCTACAACTCATTACACCCCACGCGAAAGACCGCGTCAATTCTACACTCTATGAACTCTCGCAAGTCATGGAAATCGAGGAGCAATCGCTGTTGATAAACCCCGATGACGCTAGAGCTAGAGGCGTCCGAGACGCCGACGAGGTGATGGTCTTCAACGAGAGAGGATCAACAATCCTGCCAGCGCTGGTAACGCCGAGAATCATGCCAGGCGTTGTGGTCATCTGCGAAGGGGCGTGGTATTCGCCTGATGGGAAAGAAGTGGACAGAGCTGGGAGCGCTAACGTGTTAACCAGGGATAAACCTACCCCAATTGCTAAAGCCACAACCCAGCACACCTCGCTGGTACAAGTCAAGCTAGCAGAGCTTCTGACTTGAACGCGCGCGCGTATATATAAAGTTGAAAGCTAGCTAGGAGCTGGCTAGCGATTAAGGATTCTCATATTATGGTGTGGAGTTACAGCACCGTCCTGGTGGGATGGTGTTTCCATGCGGACACGTGTTCGGATGTTGTAGAAGGGTGCAGAGTGCATCGGTAAACTGTTCGGACATGTGATGTTCAATTCCGCAGGCAACGGGTTCATCTACGTCCATTCTGAGGGTCGTGTGCATGAGGACTTCCACGAGTCAGTGATTTCGCACGATGCGTTGAGCTATGTGACGTCCCGTGTTTGTCATGCGAATGCCTTTATAGGCATAATACTGGATGAGCCCGCGGGCTTCCAGTTTTTTAAACATCTCAAACACGCTTGGTGGTGCGACTGCGAGTTGCTTCGCGACCCAGCTGATTTTCGCTATTGGTTGTCCTTTTTCTTCCGAGATCCAGAGGGCTTCCAGATATTCTTCGACGTGCTCTGAGGTGTTAGCTGGCAATTGGTTGTTCATATTCTTTCACTTCGGGTTTACTTTGTCTTCGGTTCCAGGGGAGATAGTTGGGTGCGTAGGTCTGTACAAGGTAGTACCCTATGACGAGCCAGTAGCCGATGTAGACGATGACGCGCAACAGCTCGGGATTGCCATCATACCCTATTAAGGCTTTAAGCAGGGACCCGATGGCCCCTTTTTCATGGAGGGGATGCGTAATGCTGGCTGGGTTGATATCCCAGACATGGTCTATGATTGGTGGGAGTAAGCCGGCTTCGATCAGTTCATGTACGCCGTAGCCTAAGAGGCCGGACGCGAAGATGACGAGGATAATACTGGTGTATTTAAAGAATTTTTGGATGTTCATGGTATAGACGCCTTTCATCATCAGGAACACTAAGACACGCGCGCGTAAATCCTTCCGTCCCTTAACCATCAGCAATACCCCCTTCCCTTTTTTTTGAAGTAAAAAGTTGAATATGCACAGGTTTTAACTTTCTAGTTATGCGCGTGAGCCATTCGAGGCTGCCATGTCAATTGTTCATTTCGGAGATACTTGCAAGACAATACGCTTCTTCATTAATCAACGTTTCCAACGTCTGCCGACGTCCATGCCGAATCCGCGGAATCACCACCATCGATTCAAAGAATGCATCGAGTTGTTTCAATAGCTGACGCGTCTGACCATCCGTCAAGTACACGCGTTTCCCTTTCCGCTTTCGCGAGAGATCTGCGGATTTCACCACAAAATCCTTCACTGTTAAATTTCGACAAAACGTGATCAGAAAATCATCGATGCAATGTCGATACACTTCCTGCAAGTCACACACGAGACTCGGTTTCCCGTGTTGCAGGCTATGCAGAAACCCGAGAAACGGTTCCAGCTTCGCCTTCACACATGCGCGATGAATCTTCCACGCGAGCACCTCATATGCGAGATTAAAGGTGTTGTTCAACCCATCATAGGCTAAATACGACTTTCGGACAGCAGGTTGTAATGATTTAGGAAACAACGTGAAGAGTTGACGAAAATACCGCTTCGTGAAATGTCCTTCAATCGACGTCAACCGCTGACGAACAGCCTTTAATTCATCAGATTCGATCTTATCAATTTTGTAGAGATAGTTCTGATCATGCTCTTTCAGACAATATTTTCGAAGCGCGCGCGCTAAGAGTCCTACCAAGTTCATGTGCTTCGTTCAAAATATCGGAAAAATGTAATATTGGAATATCGGTTTTACTTGTTTTATCATAGGTGCAACAAGAAATAGTGTGTAATTCTATGTTAAAATACGGTGCGATACGCTCGAAGAATGCAGCAGCTGATTCGTAGTGGTGACGATACGTGAGAAATACAACAAAAGTTTTGTTATAAAACTGTTCCCATGCCAAAGCTTCCATTCGATCCAACGCAGTTTTCAGTTGTGCTGTAAGATAGCCCCAATACATGGGACTAGCCCACACAACGATATCTGCCTTAGCATATCCTGCATAGATGGCGTTCATATCATCGTCAATCACGCAGCGATGATTTGCTGACATTTTGCATTTTAAACATCCTTGACATGCCTTGATGTCCATCTCGTTCAAATAAAAATGAGTAACATTGTCATCCTTACCAACTTGTGCTCCATCAAGAAAGGATTCCGCTAGAGTATCTGAGTTCCCATGTTTTCGAGGACTTCCATGCAGTACGATTACGTTCACGAGCAATTCCTCATGATTGTACATCCCTGTTTAAGAATCGTACAAAACCAATTTCCCAGGTTCAAGATACTATCATCTGTACGCGCGTGCGAATTATACTATTCTGTTGTGTGATATACAGGATACACGGGATACATGCTACACGCGATACGTGATCCGCGCGCGCGTAAACGATCATAGTCCATACCATTATACACGTGCCGAATATCCACAATTGTATCAGTACCCTCCATCCGTATTGATACTTGTTCATGAGGAACACCGCTTGATGCTGTCCTGGCAGAAGGTAGGGTAGTAAATCCAATCACGATGGAGACAAGTATCAGCATGACTCCAAAAATACACGTATAAAGAAAACCCTTATTCTCTCGGACGCGCGCGTTTGTGCTCGTGAACGTCATCATCCTGCATCGAGTTCTTTCAGTACTTGGTAAATTAATTCAGGAAGCTAGCTCTCTACCTCTCCCTAATATTTTAGGGATATCTTTATGTGAGCCCTTTGCTGGTAAGAAGCTATTAAACATATGTTATGTTAACTGGAGGTAAATTATGGTGAATCAACGAATTATAGCGGTCGCAATGTTGGTCGTTGTGGTCATTGCGGCAGCAGCAGCATACTTGGTATTTCAGGGACCTGCTCCTGAAGTTCCCTCTACGGGGGACGTGAAACAGTTCACACTTACCGCACGGCAGTGGGAATTCGATCAGGCTCAACTTGAGGTCAATGCAGTGGATACTGTTGTCCTCAATGTCACCGGCTTAGATGACGGATCAGGGGCCGGCCATGGCTTTGCGATCCCAGAATTTAACGTCGATCACGTCATCCGTGCGGGTGAAACACGAACTATCCAATTTATCGCCACACGCCCAGGCACCTTCACATTCTTGTGCTCTGTACAGTGTGGATCAGGTCACAACGACATGCGGGGAACGATCGTCGTCAACTAATCCCTCGGGATGTTCCGAACGGCTAAGGTGCTAGAACACGATGGTCGAAGCCTACCAAATCCACGCAACGTTACAAGTCCTCACTCTTGGGTTATACGTCGGAAGCATCATTTATGCACGCCGACATAATCGGAAGCTCCATCATCGTTTCATCTATACGGGTTTTGCGACGAACACGCTGGCAATCACCTTAATGCTCCTTGAAGCGCGAGGATTGCCAACACTTCATGGGCAACTCGGCTTACTCACCTATATCTTTTTATCACTCACTGTTGTGAGCGGACATCTGTTTATTAAATATCGCCAACTCACTCGACGTCAACATCGGGTGATCTCCTATATAGCCGTTGTAAGCCTCGCGCTCATGATCGTGAATGGCGTACTATCGTTTCTCGTCTAGTCGTTAGCTCGCGAGTAGATGATCAAGAAGTATCTTAGCGCCAATTCCAATTAACAGCAAACCTCCAATGACACTTACCTTGTTCGAAACCTTGCCACCAACAATCTGTCCCAGATACTCCCGCGCGCGCGCTCGGCCCTTCCGTTATTCCTGAAATTAGTGGCGAGGGTCCTGCATGTCGTGCGATGACCATCGAGAACATTCAACGTATAGTCCAGGCATTCGGTGACGCAGGACGCCGTGCGAAACACGCAGGGTTTGATGGCGTGCAATTACACGGAGCCCACGGCTTTCTACTCAGTGAGTTCCTTTCTCCCTTTTTCAATAAACGTACCGACGCATATGGTGGCAGTTTGGAGAATCGTGCACGTATCGTGATGGAGGCATATCACCACGTTCGTAACGCGGTAGGCGCGAATTACCCTGTGACTATCAAGCTCAATTCGGAAGATTACCTTGAAGATGGGCTAACAATGGAAGAAATGCTACAGGTCGCGTCATGGTTGGAAACTGAAGGGATCGACGCAATTGAGTTGAGTGGTGGCACAGCGTGATCAATTCGGAAAGGCAATCCTAATGCATCATTTGTTACGCGCGCGCGCGCCGTAACGTCCCAACGACTGATTACGGTACCAACTCAAGCAGCTACGACGAATTGGGTCTACCGGTGTGTTGCTTGGGTGATTGATGCGATCATTCTTTCACTCGCGATTTGGCCGATTAAAGAGATCTTGCGACCACTTGGCATCGTTGTTCCTGATGTCCTTGCCTGGATCCCATTGGTTAGCTTTGGCATGGAGAACGTGCTCTATTTCGGGTATTGGACCTTCATGGAGGACACGTATGGACAATCCATCGGGAAAATGGTGGTTGGGCTGAAAGTGACCAGTACCAGTGGCACCTCTATCACGTACGGGCAAGCAGCGATCCAGAGTTTGGGGAAAGCGATCTGTCTTCCATTAGATTGGCTGGTTGGCTGGTTCCTCTATCCGAATGCAAACCAACGCTTCTTTAACCATCTCTCGAACACCACCGTCGTTTCATCCCCCGATAAGACATACGTCGCACGCTAGACCGTGCAGATTCACGTTCCAGATTGCCGGTTCATAAGTATTTTATTCTTTAGATGTGAAGTTGGAGAATTGAGAGGCTGACATGAGTTATTGTCCAATATGCGGACTCCAAATGTCCGCGAATAGGAGTACATGTACAGGATGCGAAAGTACTCAGAGTACTCACGATACAACTGTTGACATAACGTCTGACAATCGTGCGACCGCATTCCGCGTCTTATCTATTGTCGGATTAGCAAGCGGTATCTTCTTTGTCTTGACTGGTCTGATATGGTTGTTACAGCAATTCAATCTCATCCCGCAAACGGTACAGATCTGGCCCTTTGCTGCCATCATCTTTGGCTCGTTAATCCTCATAGGTGCTGGTAAAGGAATCAAATACGCACGATAACGTGTGATCTTTGCACGCATACATGATTCATAGTATTTTGTTATTGAATGTGAATGATTATTTAGCTTAATGCAGAACCACAGTGTAAACAGAACTTGGATTCGCGCGCACGTATCACTTTTTAAACAGACATGCCATAATTCATGATGACCATGACGGTTTCTCGCACTAGCCTTAGCATCGGATTATTCCTTGAGTTCTCGTATGTGTTGCGATTGGATATTCACTTCCACTATTAACAGTAACATCTAATCCATTTGCAGAATACATCACTCAGATTGAGTCACAGATTCGTTCCCTGCTATCGCAAATTATAGATCTGCAATCACAACTGCCGTTTCCTTCACCTATTGCTGTAGTACCACGCGCGCGCGTATGTATCGCATGAGATTTTTTTTACTCAATGTTTTTCTACACTCTTACCGCGACTCTTAAGTTATCGATAAACAAGATTGACAGAAACAATAGCTATTAATAGATACTTGGGGCGAATACGTGTATAAAAGTACTGGATGAACCATATCCAAGAACTGGTCAGCTATTTGAAGCCCTTAAATCCCAATAAGTTAGCTAGCTTCGATAACTCTTATAACGTGATGACAAAGAGGAGGATATGTACGAGGACTACGGTCATGGCTATGAGTCCGAGGACAGTCTCTTTGTTAGAATAGTGTTGGAACCACTCGGACATTTTGGACATGCGACATTACATTGACACACATCTCATAAAAGCCTTAAGAAAGTTATAGCAATACTTCGCGTCTATTTCACGTATCACGAGCACAGAGTTGGATGGAGTCTACAGAGACGTGATAGCTATTCACCGCGTGTATGTTTGGGCTTAATTCACTGATTTTTCCCTAGTATTTGAAGTCTTCAATCCAAGTTGTGACTTCAACTTGCGAGAGATTTTTTTTTATATCTGGACTATTCCATGTGAGGCCATACGTTGCCCTCAACCGTCCTTTCGCATCAAAGCGTGGTACTTCCACTGAAAATCTGGTGGCCTCGGCTATTTGATGATACCGCGCTTTGCATCGGTTCTATGATGCCTGACCTTGATTTACTGTTGCCAGGATACCGCGTCTTTCATGCTATTGATAGCCTCGTGATTCTGCTGCCTTTAGCACTGGTCTTCGTCCTCCTCTTTGATAACGTGTTGGCGCCTCGCATCGCTGTGGTCGCGAGTAGAAATCACAAAAGTGTAGTGGGGCGATTCCCCCGATATTTTGGAATGGACGCGTTGGCAGTGCTTCAGTCTAAACGTGTCACTCCTCACTGGCTGATCCGAGCTCTATATTCTGTGTTTATCGGGATCTTGTCGCATTTCCTGCTAGATTTACCGACGCATCGCTGGATCACGTATCTACGACCCTTTTTTGATGGCGCGCGCGCGTAAATGATATCCTGGATAGGGTAAATCGTTAAGATCCTTGAGTAGGGGGCGTGGAGGGTTATGGGAAATCTCTCCGTTATGTTTGAAGGATATTCCCTGAATTGATGAAAATGGGAATCCGCTATTTACATGGTTGACAAGGTCTGTGAAAGTTATTTCACCTTCTCCTCGCACGATAACGTCGATTTCAGGATAGGTTTCCAAACTTGCTTGGGCTGTTGCCGTGAAATGTTGACCGCCCGCTACCGTGAGAATTTGTGGATTTACTCGTTTTACAGTCTCTAATGTTCTCAGAACGACGCAGGTGTTGCATGTTGCCAAGGCACTGCACGCGACAATGTCGGGATTGAAGGATTCAATCTGCTGTTCCATGTCCTTCCAATCGAGCTGTTGAGCGTTACAATCTATCACCTTAATCTCGACGTTGTTGACTTCTCGTTCAAGGTACGCTGCGAGTTGGAGAATGCCATATGGTGGTGGCAGATATTCGCCCATAACAAACCATACGTATTTAGGTGGTTCAATGAACAGGACTTTCATCGGTATTCTCTCTGAAGCAAAGTTAGTCGCACACGCGTAATGAGGCCGTTCGACGTGCACGGGTGGCTATCTGCGAGTGTACGAGACGATTCCACCAATGATCGCCATGAGCGCGATCAGGAAAAGGATTCCCGGCCACCAGAAATCAAAGTACCATATGACGCCAATGCCAATCAGAAAGATGGCGCCGGAAAGAGCGCCCCAGAGTCCTCCGCCAGAACCCGCGGGTCCAAAACACGCTTTTTCTTGAGACTCACGTATGCGTCGTTCACGAGGTTGGGGTAGAGGTGCCGTCACGCGTTGGGATA
>JAOZHK010000241.1 GCA_026014905.1 Candidatus Bathyarchaeota archaeon | reverse complement strand
ACCTAACAATAATCATCGCTCTCTTACTTTCAACTTCCAAGAAATTCTCACACGCCACAAACCTACCTATATCATCACAATCAGTAAGCCGTTTACAATTCAAGCAAATCTCTACACGCTCTATTTTCAACTTCCGCTCTAAATCTTTACTTTTCATTTTAAATATCAATAATTTATATTATTTTTACACTAAAATCCTAAAAGCAATATTCCACTGTCTCTATACTTGGCACTTTCCCCGCGTTAGTCCATTAAAAATATATAGAGACATCTGTCTGATCGATGTCTGTCCACAATAAATAAAATAATAATCTGAATTGAATGAGCGCGCGCGCTAATAGTGGAGCGTACTAAAAAGACACTCAAAGAAGCAGGAGCCACTTCTGAAGAGACTGCTAAAACACCCAAAGAACTCAAACTTGATGAAAGGTGGCTGAAAATGAGTGTCAATACACTCATACCTTCTGGTGTCGTTGCGACAAAGGACGGAAGATATTTTTTAATTAGCAAAAACGAAAAGCAACAATGATTTAATTAAATAAACTTTAACGCGCGCGCTACCTCACTCTATCACTTTTTGAAAACTCTATAATATTGAAGATAACTGAGAATTTGTTCATCCTTTTTTCTGCTATGATGTGTGTAGGGGTAATATAAGAGAGTAAGAGCTCGCGCGCGACAGAAACGTGGTGGAGGGCTTTGGAGTGGAACTGGAGCGGAGCTATAGCGAAGCAATTTTGGATTGATGATGATAAATTCAAAAAAGATTATATATTATAACAGCGTTATACAGTTAGCCTGAATTTAAAATACGAAGAAAGGAATTTAGAGATGCTCGGTCAATATTTGATTACCTTCCGGGAAGTTCTAGAAGCAGCCCTCATCACATCCATCGTTTTAGCATATTTATCTAGAACTGGAAGGAACGATCTATCACGCTATGTTTGGTACGGTGTTGCTTCTGCAACTGTGGTAAGCATTGTTTTAGGAGCCTCTATTTGGCTGATATATGGAGCGCTCCCAAAACCCGTCGCAGCCCTCTTTGAAGGAACTGCCGGCTTAATCGCAGTTATTGTCTTATCCTCGATGATCTATTGGATGGCGACTAAAGGTAAAGAACTTAAAGCTGAGGTAGAACACCGGATAGAGTCTATTGCTACCCGCAGTGCCACGTTGGGTCTAGTTTCCTTTGCGTTTATTGCTGTCTTTCGTGAAGGGTTAGAAACTGTGCTGTTTTTAACACCTTTCCTCGTTAGTGACGTTGTAGCCACTGTCGCTGGATTATTCTTGGGACTATTAACTTCGTTAGCAGTAGCCTTTGGAATCTTTAGAGCAGGTATGAAAATTGACCTACGGCGATTCTTCTATTTTACGAGCATCTTATTGGTTCTTCTGGCTGGCGGATTAGCGGGTTATGCCGTGCATGAACTCATCGAGGGTTCAGGCGCTTCTTCGTGGGGTTGGCTTGGTCAAGCTGCATATGATCTGCAAATACCCGCTGACAATCTGTTGCATCATAAGGGAATAGTCGGCTCAATCTTTGCGGTCATGTTTGGGTATACTGTGAAGGCGGAGTGGGCAAGAGTCATAGTTCATTTATCATACCTAGCTGTAGCGCTTCCTCTGATAATGTGGGTTTATAAGAAAAAGTAGGCTAGCTAGCTCAATGACTGCCATCGAGCTAAAACATTTAAGACTGTTTTTAGTATAGAACTCATAGAACATATATATGTACTCGAAAAAAGTCAATGAAATGCTTTCTAAAAAGGTACTTACTGTATTATTATTTCTTTTAGTAATTTCGTCTTTATTCGTTATGCACACACACGCCTGGAGTAATGGTGGATATAGTAGTGACCCCTCAAATCCAGATTATGGAACTCATGATTGGATTGCACAACACGCATTAGATTGGCTACCAAGTTACGAGAAAGAGTACCTTGAGAACAATTTGGATACCTATCTCTATGGGACTGAGCTACCGGACAACGGGTTAGCAAGTGATGGAATCGGAGACACCACGAAACACCATATTTACTACCTCTCTGATGGAACCTTACAGGACGATTCTTCGGCTGTAAGAGCTTTAGATGAATATAATCTAGCGTTAAGTTTCTTGAATGCATACGACTTTGTGAATGCGAGTAAACATGTTGGAATAATGGCACATTATATAGTGGATGTGGCGGTATTTGGACATGTGATGGGTTCGAGCACTGGGTGGGGCGCTGAACAACACCATAGCGACTACGAAAGTTATGTCAATACTCGAACGAACAGTTATGACGATGACTTCAATAGTTATCTCTCATATAATGGTAGCCTCGACACGATAACCGCGTATGATGCCGCTCTGAATGTGGCGTACGATACAACCTTTGATCTTGATGGAGACTTCACATGTGTTTGGATGGACCAAAACTATGACTGGAATAACCCCTTATTCAGAGATAGGTGTGGAGAATCCCTTAACTTAGCCGTCAATTATCTAGCTGATGTCCTTCACACCCTTTACAGCGCGCGCGCTAGGTTAATGGAAATCATGTGGTGATCAATGAAATTGAGTCAAATCCTTCAGGAAACGATAATTATCTGACTGTGGAGGAATGGGTTGAATTATATAATCCATCGAAAAGCAGCGTAGACATTGGTGGTTGGACTCTTTCCACCACTCATGGTACAACAGTCACAGTCACGATTCCTCAAGGAGTTACAATAGGAGATAAGGGATATTACGTATGTAAACGTGGATCACAATGGTTGGATAATGACGATGAATCAGTAGTGTTACGAGATTCTGAGGACACAGAAGTCGACAGATCCCTCCAAATAAGTGACGGTGAAAATGATTATCAAAGTTGGCAGCGATATCCAAACGGTTTAGACACCGACTTGAATTCAGATTGGCGCTTTCACTCCTCGACAAAAAGATCGTCTAATGGCGGAACAGGTACAATTGGCGACTTAAGCACTCTATGGAAGAATGCATTTTTAGTAACTGGAACCAGTGAACCGTATGGTCCACTGCCATGGGGAGCATTAGTAGATGACACGGTCGGTGCAAACGACTTTACGACAGCTTTAAACTCCTATGGGAACCCCAGCTCAACGTCTGATGTGGACGTAGCCGAGTGGGTGGGACAAGGCTTCAGCTGGAAGTTTGGTTCACCCACTACTTTGATAGTCATTGGAGGGACGGCGGTGAATCTCGTCAGCTATCAGTATAACTCGCTCATACATTTTGATCTCAATGTTACTGACGAGTACATCGAGCTGAAAATTGATCGTAATGGAATTGATTATATTCGATTATACTTCAATCCAAGACAATATGTAATCCACTACAGCAATGATGCAGAGTCGCAGTACGATTTTGAAGAAAACGACTTTGCTGAAGTCTATGCCCTTTTCGACCCGTTTAACAATAAACACCTATTCTTCGTTATGGGTATGCGTGCAGAAGGCACGCTCGGAGCGTGTAGATACCTCGCAAATAATCTCGATTCCTTCCCTAGCCAAAAAGCCAATGCAGAAGGTATCATTTTACAGTGGTACGACTCTGATGGTGATGGAGTAGCGACTGGAGACGAAATGACTGAACTAGCAACATACCCATAAATCAACTTAATAAAGCTAGCTAGCTGGCATGATGGAGAGTAGACCGCTATCTGGATGGTTTTGCAGGAAGCTTCAACGTGAACTCACCGAGGATGATATTTAGCGTGCGCTTTAGTTGGATTGAAGTACCAGAATTGTAAATTCGTCCACTTCAATAACGGCGTGAATCCGCAAAAAACCATCGTCTACGCCCGCAGGACTCCCCACGCGTTGTTGGGTCAGACCTTCCAGTTATGCATTTCCTGATAGAGTGGATGCGGTTTGAATTGTCGGGCAACATC
>JAOZHK010000122.1 GCA_026014905.1 Candidatus Bathyarchaeota archaeon | reverse complement strand
TAGTTTTCGTCGTTTGAAGCTATCTTCAACCGTGTGTCGTTCTTCTTTTGATAACGAGCCGTGATGAACTGCGATGCTATGGTCCAGCATGTTAAATCTTAACCCGAGCATTTCAGCGTGTTGTCTACTGTTGACAAAGATTAGGGTCGACATATGCTGTTCGACAAGTTCCTTAATTCGGAGGATCCTCGCTGCAACTTCGGGAGAGGTATAAAGTCGTTGAGCGAGAGCAACTTCTTCTTCTCCAGCAATAGGATGCTCGATTTTGAAGGAATAGTTTTTAGCAGTTCTGGCTTCAAGAACGGTAACGGAGCGATGTGTCCCTACGAGAAATGACCCCACTTCATATGGGGAGTCAACTGTTGCGGAAATACCAATTCTCTGAATCTGATTATCGGTTAGTTCTTCAAGACGTTCCAAAGCTACACTGAGCTGGATCCCACGCCTATTCGTGACAAGTTCGTGAATTTCATCAACAATAATCCACCTAATATTCTTAAGGTGATGTCGAATTCGTGTGCCGGGTAGAATAGCCTGAAGACTTTCGGGTGTAGTAATCAACATGTCTGGGGGTTTTACAGCTTGCTTTCTTCGCTGATATTGTGACGTATCGCCATGCCGAACTTGAATAGTGATATTCAGGCATTCTCCCCAGTATAGAAGGCGTTTAAGCATGTCACGATTTAAGGCTCGCAATGGGGTGATATATAGAATAGATATTCCTTCTCGCGAGGAACGTTTGAGCAAATGATGAAAAATTGGAAGAAGACAGGCTTCAGTTTTTCCACTGCCTGCAGGGGATATCAGTAAAACATTTTCACCATTTATGATCGGTTGAATGGCAATTCGTTGAGGCTCAGTAGGCTGGGTGATCTTGAGGCTCTGAAGAACTGTTGGTATTGGTTCTGTTAAGCAATCAAAAGGGTTTGAAGTAATTGTGGGTTTTTTTGACGATGACATTGTACGAATCAGGATTTTCTATTTTTTAAGAATAGTAACACCCGTCTGTCAATAGTATTACTCTTTTTACATTATGATTGTTATGAGATACGCTATGCCTACACATGCTGCTGATGTTATTGATATTAATAAAACAACATGATGTTCGGTCATCTTTTTGTATTTTATAATCAATGTACGAAAGCTACGTACTCGATGTGCGTACAACGAGCCTTTTTCATCTATTAACGTGTTAGCTCTATCATGTAATATATAATTTGAAAAGAGTATCAATATGGAGTTTAAAAGATGAGGCGTTAGCGAAATAATGAGAAACAATTTGATATTGGCTAGAATAGCATAGACCGCTAAGGTTAGTCCGATTGAAAAACTCCCGACATTTCCGATAAAAGCTGTTCCTGTCACGCTGAGATAACCAAGATAGATGAGACAAATTATTGGAATGATTGTGAGAACATATTCTCCCGAAACAAGAGATAAACCGATTAGTATGATTAATCCTGGTAATGTTTCTAAGCCATTTAATCCGCCTAATTGATTATAGGTATTTGTAACGATGGTTACCAAAAAGGGAACTAAAAGTAAAAAGAATAAACTACCAAAATCGACAACACCGACAAGAAGTAGACTAATGGCAGTACGGTCAGATGGCTTCAATACCATGTATGGTAATGCAGTGAAGATTGGCAAAATGGCTTTATAACGCCACCGAAGGTTTGTCATATCATCAAATAGGCCCATGGTGCTACCAAATAGTACTGAAGTTGCGAGGGCTAGCGCTTCAGCTTCTTTAATTCCAATAAATGATAAGACATACCAGTAACAGACACTAATAAGAGCATACAAAATACCATAACTGCTTGGAACTAATGGTTTTCCAGGTTTATGATAATCCATTACCTTAGGAAATGGCATGACTCGAGCTCCTTTAATATTGGGGTATATTGAAACAGCCGTGCAAGAAATCACTCAGTATTTAACTTGAGACTCTTTAACTTATTCCTTTACTTCTATTTCTATTCTAAAGTGGGAATCGTTGATAAATATAAAAGAGTTACTGGTATACACGCACGCATTATAATTCGGAAACTTAACGCGTACCTTCACATATGCTTGAAGATTAATTCGCGTGTGCGTCAAAAAAAGTGTAAGGATAAGAAGAAAATGTTTAAATCGCAAAATAATCAAGATAATGATGAAATATTAATCCTATTCGTAGCCTAGATATAATAAATCCATGTATATCATGCATTTCCCAAAGTCTACTTTTCGATTGTTGAACGATATGGCTGTATCGATAACTCCTGCCATTGTCTCGAAATACCCATTTATTAAAGAAGCGACAAATTATGTACAGGCTATCGACCTTAATTTACACGAGTTACTTGATGAAACTACTGGGACTATTAATTCGGATTATGTTGAGATATTTAACCGAGCCAGAGAACGTATTGAAGAAGCACTTCTTCAACGAGAAGTTACATGGAAAAACGTCATAGAAATCGAAATTTTCTCGTTTCCTGTAGCCATCCTTCTGGTCTCCATTATCCAAGACTCGTTCTTAGCACGACGATATGCTCTAGCTGAAGCGACTCGATCTCTGAAACTCTTACTGAAAGAAGATCTTTCACTACTTGTTGACATTGCTAATTTGTCTCTAATGTGGAATGTAAAGTCACTAGAATCTATTAACCTACCATACGACTGTACAATCCATTTCACTGATTATCTCCGAATCGCCACACATTTTCAAAGCGACAAATGGAAATTGGTAAACCGATATCTTCAGAATGGCAATGTATACTTAACAAAGCTCGAACTTGCTCGACTCATTAGTGAAGAAGCAAATACCCAAATTTATTCGCGTATTCAATCGAGCCCTCGCACCAGTGTGCAGGATTATTTCATGCGATGGCTCGATCCGATCAATCAGATCCTCACTAAAATAAAAAGCCAATTTCGGCGTGACGAACTTCCCGCAGCTGCATTAGAAGCTGCTTATCCTCCATGTATAAAAAGACTGAATGATGCACTTCTCGATCGTCATCATTTATCACATATGGGACGCTTTACCCTTACTTCATTTCTCCTAAATATTAATGTAAGTATTGACGATCTAGTAAAACTGTATTTATCCGTCTCAGACTTTGATGAGCGTCAAACACGATATCAGATCGAACACATCGCTGGTAAAAAAGGCTCAGGTACCAAATATCAACCACCCAAATGCCGGACGCTCAAGACTCATAGTTTATGCCCTGGGCCGGATTCAACTTGTCAGTACATAACGAATCCTCTCCATTATTATCGACGAAAATCCGCTCAAATTGGTGGAGTACGTGCAACGAAAAAACGACCTAAAGAAAACTCGATTATTCTTAGAAAGTAACTTTGCAGACTTTTATGAATCACAATTTCATAATGATGAGCTTCCATGCAATCTTACTCAGCGAGAATTTGGGTTTCTCTCATTTAAAGATAATATGATGCTCCGTCATCAACACTTTAGGACACCTCGTGAAATCAAGAATTTCATATCGTCTTTTACGCCACTTCATGCCTATTATTCATCCGCTTATTACGGACAACCTGCTGCAACAATGGATAAGAAAAACTGGCGAGGGGCTGATCTAGTTTTTGACATCGACGCTGATCACCTCACGTTACCTTGTGAAACTACTCATAATTACTGGATTTGCAGTGAGTGTAGTCAACCCAGTACCCGGTTTCGTCAGACCTGTTCCCGCTGTGGAAGTCCAAAAATGAAGCAGGAAGCTTGGTTGTGCGATATATGTCTTCAAATAGCAAAAACTGAAACCCATAAATTACTCGACTTTTTGCTTAACGATCTCGGTATACATTTACCCAATCTCGAAATACGGTTTTCAGGTCATAGAGGATATCATGTATGCGCAACCCAAGAAGATATTAAGCGTCTTGATCAGGCAGCTAGAAAAGAGATCGTAGACTACATTCTTGGCACCGGGTTGAACGTTGAACTTCATGGCCTCGCAAAAACCACTGGGAGAAGTAAACGATTAATCGGACCCGATCTTCATGACGCTGGCTGGAAAGGCAGAATCGCACGAGGATTACATACTTATTTAGTATCGATGAAATCAGCAGACTTCTCCCAGATCCCAACTTTTACCCAAAAAAAACGGGACCTCGCCCTTCGCGAATGGAAAGTGCACGGAAATCCATGGGGAATTCCAACTATTGATGAAGAAACTTGGTATAACCTAACGCTGTTAGGTGCTCAGAACCAAGGGTCACATGTTGACACAGTGGTAACCACAGATCTTCACAGATTGATCCGTCTTCCAAATACCTTACATGGAAAAACAGGATTACGAGTAACCTCGATTCCATATTCTTCGTTAGATGGATTTGACCCTCTCACCGACGGGATAGTGTTTCACAATGGACAGGTCGAGATCCTTGTCGATTCTGCTCATCGATTTAGGTTAGGTGATGAAAGCTATGGACCATTTGACAACGAAGTACTTGAATTACCCCTCGCTGCAGCCATATTCCTTCTTTGTAAGAAAGCTGCGCGGCTTACCACCTGAATCCTTTATAAGGTGTTAATCCCACATAGTGATCAAAACCTGCCACTGGTTAAGATAATGAGTAACACTGATCTCTTGAAGAATCTTTACACGACACTTTATCACCTCTGGGAGACAGAGAAGGGACAACTGGCACTCCAGACATTGAATCGTACTTTTTTCCAAGATCTAAGTCGATATGTGAAATCTTTGAGAGAAGAAGTGCAATCACTTGATGAAAAAACATGGAAAGCAGAGTTATTGATTGAAGAACAAAAACGAATTAAAACTCTTCTCTTAGATTTAATAGTCACTCGTTTTCAGAAAATGCTGGACGCGGTAAAAGAAGAGCGCGACTTAATTCCCGATCAGCTAACTATTGAGGAGGAGTACAGTTACAACGCTTTACAACTGACCTGGAAACACACTCAAACAATTGCCGCTGATATCTTGCGAGGACGACCTCCCAAAATCGCAAGTGATCTTTCGATGAAAAAGCCAAAAAGATTATTAATACGCTTCCTACAAGCCATACCAGCGATTGTAGGTCCTGATATGAAGACTTATGGTCCATTTAAAGAGGAAGATGTGGCATATCTTCCCACAGAAAACGCAGAAGTCTTAATTAAACGCAATATAGCAATCGATGTGGAGCAATAATGAATTATCCTCGTAGTCGTCGAATGTACTGTAGAAAATGCAAACAACATTCCGAATTCTCAATCTCCATGTATAAAAAAGGAAGAGAGAGTGTTTTATCCAAAGGCACTCGAAGATATAAGCGTAAACAAAAAGGTTATGGTGGTCAAGTAAAGCCTCGACAACGGAAAACCGCAAAGACAACGAAGAAACAAACTCTTCTAGCGCGTTGCCAAACGTGCGGCTACGAGTCCCATACACTCAAGATTCGACTCCGAAAGTTAACAATAAGTGCTTAGAAGGAAGAAGCTATGTCTCGATGGATGGATTTAATCCCAAGACCGCGAAGTAAATTTCTCAGGGTTAAATGTTTTGAATGTGGAAATGAGCAAATTGTGTTCTCAAATGCCACAACGCGGGTACCCTGCAATGTATGTGATGGTCTAATCGCTGAGCCGACTGGAGGCCGAGCCATCATTCACGGTGAAGTATTGAATATCTATGAATAATCCATTAG
>JAOZHK010000105.1 GCA_026014905.1 Candidatus Bathyarchaeota archaeon | reverse complement strand
AACTTGACCCGAGTATGGATCTTCCAGAAATTTGTTTATCTTTAGGTGGCGAGCTTTGTCATTGTGAAGGACAGTGTTTGTTCGTTTGAGGATGTTATAACAGAAGACACAACTGGTTACTAGCGTTTTAGTGATGGTATCCGCTTTTGCTAAGTTGCGAATCGGTGCGAGAAGTTTCATGTCATTATCGGTTGTTAATGGCGAGACAGCGCCACAGCAGACCCAATCCGACAGTTCTGTTAAGGTGACATCGAGAGCTGTTGCGACGTTTTTTAGCGCATCGTCGAAGTTTTTAGCTTTGGTTTGTAATGTGCATCCGGGGTAGTAATGATACTCCATTCACGTTCACGATCTTATGTGCTGTATTTGCGGAAATAGCTGACGAGAGCTAATTGTGGTGCCTTAGATAACAAAGTAGGGTGTAGTTGTGAGTCAATATCAGGGTCGATACCTTTCCGTAGTTGGAGAACGCGGATAGCTTCCATGATATGTGTGAGACTGATTCCTTTTGGACATCGGGATGCACATGTTAAGCATGAGCTGCATAACCACGTGGTATTGGCTTGGAAGACTTCAGCTTCTTGACCAAGTTGGATAAGTCGTAGGATTTCGTGGGGTTGGGTGTCCATACTGGATACAATTGGACAGCCTGCAGAACACTTTCCGCATACATAGCAGGCTGCGATTTTCTGTCCACTGAGTCGTTCGACATCTTGTCGAAAACGAGTATTAATCGTGGTCTGAGATAATTCAAGTTGTGTGTTTGTATCTGCTTCTCGGGATCGGGGATGATCGATCGTGGGGGTCTGGGTGATCTGGCGTATCTGTTCGAGGCGTTCGAGTTCTTGGTATCCTTGGTCAGATAATGCAAAGAAGCGTCCGTCTTGGTTTACTTCGCGATTGGCGGTAAGTATCTGAAGGTACTTATCAATTGTGGGTCGAGAAAGTTGTGTGGTTTGATGTAGTTGCCACTTATTTTTTGAGTTTTGTCTTAGGGCATCGCGGATTTTTTGAATGTTTGCATTAGAGACATATTCATGGAGCCAGTTTCGAGTCAATGTTTCTCAAGAAAATGTAAACCCGTTTTTACATATAGCTTTTACTCTAGAAGCGTCAATAGCTTTGCGAGGATTCGAGCGGTTGCTCCCCACACACAGGTTTGACCAATCCAATATTCCCTACCCCGCGTTGGATGACGAAACTGCAGGTCGCGGATAGGCGAGGTAATGATTCTCGAGACCTCGTTGGGATTCATTGAGTATCGGTAACACCGTGGTACCTCGCCCACTATTGGAGTGATTAAAAATTGGGACGTGCGGGTTTGAACGTCATCAAGCCGCCCTAAAAGGCGAACAACATGTGGAGGCAATCCAATTTCTTCATTTGTTTCACGTAATGCCGTGGTTTCAAGATCCAGATCTTCCTCCTGCGTCGCGCCTCCCGGAAATGAGATTTGTCCTCGATGATGAGACATATGAGCTGTTCGTTGAATAAACACAATACTTAGGTTCTGATTTCGATCCAGATAAAGGGGTACAAGAACAGCCGCCTGTTTCAAGGACGATGCGGTGATTTCAATTCGTTGCCGGCGAGTTAATCGTTCCGCTAAGTGCTGTAACATTACTTCGTCGATTTGATTACTGATTTATATGCATTGCGCGCGCGTCGTCTCGGATTAGTAAAAGAATAAACTTTATTGGCATACTCCACGGTATACCGTGCAGGTTATTTTGTTTAAGATTGATACGTATTTACCTCTCGATGTGTCGAAAAAGTGCCCCTTTATTTACACAGGTCCTAACTTTGCGCCCTTTCAAGTGGGACTTCTTCCGGGAGTGCTACAGCATCGAGGAATCACGATCCAACGTTTCTATCCGTTAACGGTTTATTACGAAGAATCCCCAACTCATATCTACAATCAGTTGTTCGCGTTTTGTTTCCTCTATCTCACCAATGACCAAGAATTAGTGTTCTATATAACTCCGATCTGTTGGCTCCGTGATAGTGCTCAAGACGATGCACTCGATTTTTTCCTAACTCAGATCAGCGACCTTGCCCATGAATTAACTGCTAATTCCATCATACTGGAAGTGAATTATGATATCACTTCTGCAGTCGCGTTTCCAACATCTCTTTCACCCTTCTCCTATGATCTCCAAGACCCCACGGCGCTCGATATTGATGAACAGCGTTTACTGGCTCACGACTTTCAGATCATACGACAGATTCACGGCTATGAACAGACTCTCATCCCAGAAAAACCACGCCCTACCCCTCCGCGCAATTACGCATTCCGGGAAGTACCAGCATCCCAGAACCACGAGGTTACACCAATGATAGCGCAGCTTCAACATCGCGCCTTTGCCTTATCGTCTCTCAACTCAGAGTCATCGATGCATAGTGAACACTTGAATCAATTCCGAATTCTTGCACTGAAAAAACAGGGGTGGTTTAAAAAACCGGAACTATCAGGCTACCTCCAATGGACACCTAATCTCTTTGAACCTTCACGAGAATATCATATTCCCGTCCCTTTAATTTTTCATTATGCCTATGACGAGTATCCATTTACGCGTGGAAAAATTCTCGATTGGGGATTCAATGCTATTACCCCAAACGTCATCTCGCCACTCCTCGATCATACCGCAACATCAATGAAGAAACATCGTATCACACATCTTCAAATCGGAGGAGTACTCGAAAAGTCACCTCTCCAATCCTATCTTGTCTCAGAAAACTTCACCCAGGTCCATACAATCCACTTATTACAGAAAAATGTGAATTAATCTATGACTCTCGATTTTCTGTTTATACATCCCTCAACGCATTTCAAGCGCCCTCCTACACCACAAGGTGCAGATAAATTATCTTATGTTGTCATGCCCGTTGGGACATTAGCCTTAGCCGATCTCCTCCTTCAGAATGGTTTTGAGACCCGAGTAGTGCATACGGCAATTGAACAAGCGTTAAATCCTGATTTTCACATCCGCGAAGTCCTGACTAAATATAATCCTGAATTCGTGGGCATCGATCTTCACTGGTATGTCCATGCATATGATGCAATTCGATTGGCTCAACAGGTACGTGACTCGTCCTCAGCTCAAGTTGTGCTTGGAGGCTATACCGCGTCATTTTTTGCCGACGAAATCATTTCGGAGTTTCCCTATATCAATGCCGTAGTGCGTGGAGATGCAGAGCAACCTCTCCTCAAATTACTGCAGCACCGGACTACTCACGATTACTCTCAAATTCCAAATCTTGTTTATCAAAGCGATGCTGGGGTGAAACATAGCAAAGTCCAATACATTGCCACTGAAGAAACCCTGAACCAGCTGAACTTTACGAACTTTCCGCTCCTCAACCACTTTGAACAATATCTGAAGCTTGCCTTATCGGTTGAGCTCGGTTACTCGAATCTAAAAAAACAAGCATATCCTTGTCTTGGTCGGGGATGTACCGGGGATTGTACGTATTGCGGTGGGGGACAGAATGCGCACCGCGCACTCACAGGTGCGGAGAAACCACTCTTTGTAACTCCAGAAAATGTCATTCAACAGCTCCGCGCATTTACTGAGCTTCAGATTGACTCCATTTACATGGGCTTTGATCCCTGCATGGAGGCTCGTGCATATCATCAGACGCTATTCTCATTGATTCGAGAGGAAGGACTTGATCTTGGCTGTCAATTTGAGCTTTGGGATCTGGTTTCAAGGGACTTTATCCACGATTTTCGTCGCACTTTCAACCCCCTCTTTTCCTCATTTGTGCACTCCATTCAATCCGGATCAGAAGACATTCGGAAACTGAATATGGGGTTCCCTTATACCGATGACATGCTTTTCCATTGGTTGGACAACCTAAAAGTCGAGCTAATGCCTGTTGAGATCGCGTTTGCAGCAGGATTGCCAGGTGAAACGAGTCAACACTTTGATCAAACCATTCGACTGGCTCAGCGGATTCGAAAAGAATATCCTATGGTTCTCAACATGTATTGTATCCCTCTAACCATCGAACCCAATTCTCCCATGTTTCTCGCTCCCGAAAAATACGGAGTCACCCTCAAGTTCCAGAGATTTCGAGATTACTACGACTTTTTCTCAAATATCGCGCAGGGACTCCCGTTTCCATCAGTACTCGGCTACGAAACTAACAAACTCACTGAACCCCAGATTCTTGATTTAAGCCGTCGGTTCTATGCCGCGTTAATGCAGCAGCCCGGTCAGCCCACACCCTCTTTATCCATGAGTCGATAAGATCTCTTAGCCTAAAAATAGAAAATAGATGAGGGCAACGATGCATGCCCCGATCACAAAATAGATGGTATACAGGATATCGGCCATAAAGAAAATGGTAATTCCGGCTGCAACGAGTTGGGTGATTATGATGAGAGGTTTGTTAATTCGACAGCCAAAGGAGAGGTCAAACCATAAGTAAAAACTCACCAAGATTTCGGTGATAATTAGTGGAATCCAGTGACTATATTGCATAAGCCACACATCAAGGATAGGTTGCAGCACAATAGAGCCAATATAAATCATAACTGCTTCGATAATCAGAAAGAGGAGAATAGGTTTAGGGTTATTTTGGACTTTTGTCAGCCATTGTTGATCGCGTGATTTGATGCTGACAAGCCCATTTAAAATGGTTCCTATAATGATGATAATGAAGGCGGAAATATAAGATATCCAAGGGCTTAATAGTTCTTGAAGCATGACTTGACAACGTTTGAGTGCTGGTAGGTATCATATTGAACCGCTCTATGCCTTAAAACACTTGCTCGTTACCAGAGAGGAATTACGATCAGGTCATTACTGAAATTGCTTACGCGAAAAGTGTTTGCTGGCCTGCAACGTGTTGAATGTTAGAAATTTTGACGCCAATCAATCGAACATCGCGATCGGGACTGAGGTGGCGGTGCCCCAATCGGTGAGCTTCGTCACAGAGTTGTTGCCTCTGACAAGTTAGCAAACGCAGCGTGGAACTATATGTATGGGTTTCAAAGTTGTCGTAACGAATTTTTATGGTGATAGTTTTAAACCAATAGTGCCGTTTTGCAGCTTTAGCATGAATTTTTGTGGCAAGATCGTCAATGATTCGAAAAATTTCCTTTCGATTCACGCACGCACGGAGATCCCTCGAAAACGTGTGTTCTTTGCTGATGGATTTACGTCTCCGCTTAGTTGAAGAAGTTTTTCGGCGTTGTGGAGTAATCCCGTGGAGCAATTGAGTAATATATCGAGTTTTTACCCCAAACAAGTTGATTAATGTGCGTGGCTCTCGATGCAGTAAATCGTTAATTGTTCTGATGCCGATAGCGTTCATTTTTTGCTGGGTTTTTTTACCGACACCCCATATTTTACGTACAGATAGAGGAGAGATAAACTGGATAATATCAGCTTCCTGTACTACAGTTAAGCCATCTGGTTTCTGGAATTCACTGGCCATTTTTGCGATGAGCTTCGTTGGAGCGATACCGATTGAGCAGGTTAATTCCGTTTTCGTTAAAATATCCTGTTTAATTATCTGCGCGACGTCGTGAGCAGTTTGAAAGTCATCGAGGATATCAGACATATCCAGAAATGCTTCATCAATACCGCAGGGTTCACTATACGGACAGTGTGTTCGGAGGATCTTCATAACCTGGTTAGATACAGTCCGATAAAGGTGATAGTTTGGCGGTTAAAAAATAGCTGTGGGGCAGAGTCTCCAGGCTTGTGATATTGGCATACCGGATGCGATTCCGTATTTTCGAGCATGATAATTACAGGTACTCACTACGCCACGTCCACGTCCCTTCTTGGGGTCCGCCCCCACAATCAACGCTTCTTCTCGATACTGAGTCTGCTCGCGTGCTTCTATAGCAGTAAAAAAATGATCCATATCAACATGAAATATGATCGAATCATTTCGTGCGGATTGAACTGGTGCGGGTAAATTATTAATCGGGAAAGCGTGTTGATATTTGCTTCGAGATTGAATTGGGGTACTCTGTTCGTTCAAGTGATCTTCACTCCATGACCTTTAAGAGAGAAATGTTCCATTTCGTTAATCAGTATTCGAGATAGCCCTACGCGTGTGACTACTTGCACCTTGATATGTTGGGAATTTTATGAATAATGGTGCCATTATGATTGATGATCCATACTTCCCAAAATCGACGGATTCGTTT
>JAOZHK010000130.1 GCA_026014905.1 Candidatus Bathyarchaeota archaeon | reverse complement strand
CGGGTGGGTGGGTCTTAGTTATATATTTGGTCAAACCGCTGAAAAATCTTAATGCTATTCTCACATTGCAAATTTATTCGTTTATTGTGTTCGTGAATGGAAAAGTTCTTATTATGTAATTAAAAATGTGCAATAATCATTTGCTGACTGATACTTCGTGAATTGAGGAAAGATAAGGCTATGACAGAGGATCTCAACGATTTGCTCAATAAACTCAGTCTGAACGATTTACATAAACTAGCTAAACGAAACCGCATTAACATTCCCCAATCATGGTCTAAACAATTAATTGTTGAACTTCTTTCACTGAATGTGCCTCTCCAGTCTATCCAAGGAATTCAAACCATATCTATAGATCCTCGGAAAGTGACAGAGAACTCAGCAATTATCATTCAAAATCTCGTCAAGCAATTTGATGAAATTACTGCTGTTGATGGCTTAAACCTTGAGATTCAACAGGGTGAACTGTTCAGTTTATTAGGACCGAATGGTGCTGGGAAAACGACTACAATCAACATCCTGAATGGTATCATAGCTCCAACAAAAGGAACCGCACTTGTGGGTGGATTCGACATCGATTCCCATCTCAACGAAATTAAGAATCTCATTGGAGTGTGTCCTCAGCAAGCGGCCGTATTTGAATTTCTTACAGGTCGGGAGAATATCGAGCTCTTTGGACATTTACATGCTATACCAAAAAAAACTATACATGAACGAATGGAACACCTCCTTAATGTTTTAGAATTAACTGAAGCAAGTGACCGGAAAGCCAAAGGTTACAGTGGGGGCATGCTTCGCAAATTAAACCTCATTATCGCTTTAATCAGCAACCCGCAAATTGCCTTCCTTGATGAACCAACAGTTGGTATGGATCCTCGAGCTCGACGTGCCACATGGGACTTTATCGCATCGCTAAAAAATCAGAACAAAACGATCATCCTCACCACTCACTATATCGAAGAAGCTGAAACTCTCAGTGACCGTGTAGGGATCATTGATTACGGAAAACTAATCGCACTTGGCTCCCCTCACGAATTAATGGAGAAGCATAATGCAGAAAATCTTGAAGATGTCTTTTTACAACTTACTGGTCGCCGAATCCTGGAAGGTGTATGATGATGAACTTGCAACGTGTAACCGCTCTCGTGAATATGGAGCTGAAAAAGATGATTCGTCAGCCTGCCAATTTGTTTATGAGCCTCTTATTCCCGGCCATTTTAACGCTAACCTTCGTGTTTGCCTTTGGAGATCCTGAATTTGGCATGAATATTAATGTCATGATTCCAGGTTTGATTGCGTATGCGTGTATTTTCTTGATTATGACAGTTGCCCAATCATTTTCAACCGAACGTCAACTTGGTCTGTTGAAGCGATTGAATACGACGCCCATGACTGCCGGAGAATTCATTTGCAGCCATTTGTTGACAAACATGATTATCGCCTTAGTACAAGTCATTTTAGTCTTTTCGATAGCTGTCCTGATGGGCTTTAACCCGCAAAGTGGTTTAACGAGTGTATTGCCCGCTTTCCCAATCATTGTACTCTTTTCGTTAAGCTCCGTGGGATTAGGATTGATTACTGCTACAATATCCAAGACGCCAGAAGCTGCCACTGGGATTTCATTCATCTTCATTCTCCCCCAGATGTTTTTCGGTACGTTTGTTCCCATCACAACAACAACGCGTCAAATAGCTATGTTTATTCCTAGTTTCTATGTCGTGGACGCGTTGACGTTAATGTTTGCAGGAGATTGGATGAATCCACAAATTCTTATTGATGTTGGGGTGATCTCGGTCGTTAGTGTGGTTATTGTAACTCTAGGTATCCTGCTATTTCAAAAATATGGAAGTAAATAGTTTCACAATAACCGATAAGCGACGTTCGTATTTTATCGTTTGCTCGAATGAGTATATTGAGAACATTGAAGTTCTATTTTCTCATTTTCTACACCTCATAATATATTAGAAATTTCTAAAAAATATTTGAAATTAGAAATTAGAAAATTATCTGAAACTTATTCTGTCTATACTTAGTCATTGAATATCGGGGTTTTCATGTCATGTACGTTTAGTTATCTTGATGCCTCAGAATTATTGTGCGTCATTTGTTTTAATCCGTGTACAATAACAATGAATGTCATAAGACCAATAACGTATTCAAACATGCGTGATCACCATATTGAACACATTCCACTATTCGTTTTCGGTAGTCTTGTTGAATCGCTTCACACGTTTCCGATTGGGAAGATGAACGATATGTCGTGGTTCAGTTTTTGCGAACAATTCGCGCCACTTCATCGAACTTCACCTTTCATTGCTGAAAATATTTCCGTTGATGTGTAATAAATACGCAAGTAAAAGCTATCAGCACCATGAAATCATACATGGATATAGTAATCTGCTTCTGAATAGCGAGTTAACTCTCAAATAACTCATATCTGGTGATATTTGTAGCAGGCCAGCTCGAGTATCACGATCGAGAATACTGATTCTGACTTCATAATGAACATTAGACGTATTCGACTTATCGAGGTTGATATTTACACGATACTAAGAGTGATTCTACTATGACCTTCTGTTCTTCATGTGGTGTTGAACTTCCAGATAGCGCACAATATTGTACCTCGTGTGGATCGACAGTCACTTCACAACGACTCATCACAGTACCTACTCAAGCATCTACGACAAATTGGGTCTACCGATGTGTTGCTTGGGTGATGGATGCGATCATTCTGTCAATTGCGATCTGGCCGATTAAGGAAATCTTGCGACCGTATGGTATCGTCGTTCCTGATGTCCTCGCCTGGATTCCTTTTGCCAGCTTTGGTATCGAGAACATGATTTATTTTGGGTATTGGACTTTTATGGAGGGGACGTATGGACAATCTATCGGGAAAATGGTGGTTGGGCTCAAAGTGACGAGTGTTAGTGGCGCTTCGATCACGTATGGGCAAGCTGCGATTCAGAGTCTGGGGAAAGCGATCTGCTTGCCATTAGATTGGCTGTTTGGTTGGTTCCTTTATCCAAACGCAAACCAACGCTTCTTTAACCATCTCTCGAACACTACAGTCGTTTCATCCCCAGATAAAGCGTTCATAGAGCGCTAAACCATACTTTGGCTCGCTAACTAGGTTCATTTAATTGGTGTTAAGAATTTTGCATCATTAAAATAGCGTCGCGAGCCAAGTAATGATTGCATAAACCTCTTCTTTTTAAGGAGCGGCTCCGAATCAATCGAAGTATCTTTTATCGTGTCTCTAGAAGGTGTATCGGTAGCAAATAGTCGAACAGTTAAGGTCAGATACCCTTCATGAATGTCTAAGTGAGAATCAAAGCCTTGTTGTTTCAAGCTTTGAACGAGTTGTGCTACATTGGGGTGACGGAGTAGTACGTCATCGATGACACCCATTCGTAAGAGTTTAACATTTAACATTATTATTCGTTGAGAACTCGATAATCTGAATATAGTTTAGAATAATTTGTGCACTATGCAGAGATCCAGCTATATTTATTTATAATGTTGGCGGGTGAGGGGGTCTCAGTTATTTGTTTGGTCATAACGAGCTGTATATGCCGTAAATGTTCGGGAAATATACAGGTGATGAGTGATTTTACTTGGCTAGTTTTACTCTTTAGACCCAATTCCAAGAGTACGAAGCGATCAATGCGTACAGCACAATTTCGGCAAGCATAAAAACGCGCGCGCGCGTGGGTGGGTCTATGTTATATGTTTGGTCATTTAATGATGAGAGCTTCAAGTCACCAATGAATTAGCTGGCTAGCTAAAAAGTGAGATGACTGCAAGCAAAACGCGTGGGTGGAAATTTATATTACATTTCCCTGTACTTATTACCACGATGTCATATGGAAATTAGAAAAGCTAAGCTAGTCTATTACTCACCGACTGGCACAGGAAAGACCACGGTCACCGCTATAATGAACGGAACCGGCTTGGACCATGATATCATCGATTTGACTCCACCAGGCTCAGATATAAAAAATTACGAGGTATCCTCCGATGAACTCGCAATAATTGAAGCTCCGGTATACAGTGGACGTATCGCTACTGTGGCTGCAAATAGGATCAAGAAACTCAAAGGGAAGAACACACCAGCAGTTCTAGTAGTTATGTATGGAAACAGGGCGTTCGAAGATGCTCTCCTTGAGCTCAAGAATTTCACAAGTGAATTGGGGTTCAGGGCAATCGCTGGAGCCGCTTTCATTGGTCAACATGCCTTCAACTCAGAGAAAACACCAATCGCTACCGGACGACCTGACGCTGAGGATATAATGAAAGCAGAAGCGTTCGGGGAAAAGATAATAGAGAAGCTCCGCGGAGTAGGAGAAATACCCAAACTTGAGGTACCTGGTAATTACCCATACATTGTACACCAACAACGTATCAGACAAGGTGGAGGTGTAGTCCCAGAGACCAACCCAGAAACATGCATTTTGTGCGGTATTTGCGCCAGTGTTTGTCCAATAGCCTGTATAGAGGTAGCCGAATCTGTCAATACAGACAAAACTAAGTGTACGGCTTGCTCAGCATGCGTACAGAACTGCCCAACAAGTGCAAGACACTGGACCCACGAAAGAGTACTAAGAGGTGCAAATCGGCTCGCTACCGTGCATGGCAACCGCAAAGAACCAGAGGTCTTCCTCTAAACATTTTTTTCCTTAAAACTTAGCTCAAGAAGACTCTTAGATAGAATAGAACATGCGAGCCTTATGAGTGGGTTTGGGGTTAGAATTTAACCATAAAAATAGCTCGTCTAATGAGACAAGTGACTTTCTATTTTCTAATTTTCTAAACCTCATAATACATTAGAAAATTCTAAAAAATATTTGAATTTATAAATTAGAAATTAGAAAAATAAAAGATGTTGATTCAATCAATGCATAGCCATCAGATCGACGCTTTTCATATAGGCGCATAATTGGAGGATGTAGAGACTCAATTTGGCCATCATGACTTTGGTTACTTTGGTAGTCATTCTGATAATCGTAATTCTCAGCGTCATCGTTATCATGAAATATAGAACCACTATATCATACCATGATAATCGTCTCAAGCTCATTCCCTCCCAAGTGTACCAGTCTCAATATGGATCCATTGAGTATTTATTACAAGGCGAAGGTCCAACAATTCTCATATCTCATGGTGTGACTGGTGGCGTAGATCAAGGCATTGGTATGACTAGGGATTTTCTTGGATCTGGATATCGTGTTTTATATGTCTCACGATTTGGTTACTTGAAGTCATCAATTCCTGACTCTCCCTCTCCTGAACTGCAGGCGGATGTCTATCACGAGTTGCTTGATCATCTTGGTATTTACCGTGTCTTCATATTTGGGAATTCAGCTGGCGGAACATCTGCTATTCACTTTGCCATTCAATATACCCAACAATGTCAAGGACTGATTCTCTTGTCCTCAAATGCCCCGTTAGATACGCCTTCTGGACATCCTCCTATGTTCATCTTTCAATCCAATTTTCTCTATTGGTTAGGTATGACATTAGTTGGAAAATGGATGATGTCGATGTTTGTTCCGCAAACAGTTCTTGATACACTTCCCAAATCGGAACAAAACCGAATAATCCAAGCAATTTACTTCTCTGCGTTACCGGTTACCAAGCGAAGTAAAGGCATTGAATTCGATCTGTTCACGTCTAACCCATCAATCAATAATCAGGTAGCATTTAACAAAATAACGTCTCCTACACTCATTATCAACGCGATTGATGATCCAGCAACCCGTATTGAAGGTGCACAAACTCTTTCCAGAAATATTCCACGTAGTTCTCTTGTGACGTATAAGACTGGCGGACATATACTCCTTGGTCAGGAAGACAACGTTAAACAAGAAATTAGGGATTTCATTAAATCGAATACGTCTTAAAGATTAGTCCTCAAATCGATGTGTCTTCACATCATCCGATGGATTTGCTGGAGCTGGCTCATACTTCTTAATGGCATAATACAATGTCTCAAAGGAACTACAGATTCGTGGATCTAATTCACGTTGTCTCTGTTCAAGAATCACGGATTGGAGTTTTCCCAGCATCGGATGATCTGGGTGGAGAGTACTGACTACCTATTAAAATACAATATCATCTATCGTATTACATTTCTTCGTAATTGTCACGTCGTCCAGTCGAGTCACGCCAGGAGAGCGGGCAATTCCCTCCATATATTTCGCTTCGATGTATTCAACCTTGAGTGTAAAGGGAGTGGGGATGACTAATGGTTTAATTTTTCCAATTTTATCCATCGCTTTTCTTGCCGCATCCTTAATTACGGATTGCGCCTTCTGTGGACTCAGTGAAATCGCCTTTCTCACACTGAGTGCACCAAGTTTCTCTTTTTCAGCTAATGCCCATTTCACTGTCGCACCCTGTATGTCTGATACTAAGGCTTTCGCTTCTTCAACTGCGGTTAAATCTCCTGTGATAAGCACTGTCGGAACACCTTTTGCACCGAAACTCGCCATGTTCAACGCGATTTCACCAATCTTCAGATTATCAACCCAAATATTTTTCGGGAATGGATAGAAGCTGTGGGATA
>JAOZHK010000064.1 GCA_026014905.1 Candidatus Bathyarchaeota archaeon | reverse complement strand
CATAAAACGCTCCGGTTTCATCCTTCTCTTCGCGGGTGTCGCAGTCTTACTATTTACCTTTATTCAAGCTTTTCAATTGTTAATGGGCTTCGAAGATATTCTGGGCTCGAGTGATCTCGTCAATTTCTTCGGAGAAGCCTTAGCTCCACTGATCAGCTACGCGATTCGAGCACTTTATCTCGGCGTCATGGGGTGGATTGGATCCATTTTGACGCGACGCGGCGTTCAAATTCTCACGACTACTCCTCGGATCACTCAATCCAACGGGAATGACATGCGCCTTGAAAATACGGATGAAACTCAGCCTCGAACAAAGCGTCGAAAAACATCGATAAAACCGCTGAATAAGCCCCAAGAAACATAGTTGAGGATTCACTGTAGATGAAGCAGGGCATACGCGCGTTAAATGTGACAATCATAATCTCCATGATCCTTGTCATCATTTATCTTGCTACAGCACTTCACTCTGTGACTGAGCTGTTTCTGTTTAATCAAAGCTTCACGTTTGAAGACTTCGAATTTGATGTCAGTGACGACGCGTTAACGATTTCCGCACCAGTCGCGTTAAACAATACAGGGTATTATGATATCAATCGATTTCAAATCACCACGATTCTCGTCGACGACATGGGCGAACTTATCGATGAGACTAGTACAGTAGCCAATGATATTCCACCCAACGAGAATATGGATCTCCAACACAATCTCGTCTTGAATTTCGTTGATCTGTTAACGACACGACAAGATCTCCTGTTCACAGATACGGTCTTCAACTTGACGCTTCAGTTCAATCTACTGTACGCGTATGCGTTAGAATTTGAAGTGGAAATACAAGACACAGAATTACCCTGGAGAGCGCCACTCGCTCAGCTCAACATCACGTCAGATGCCCCGATTGTGAATAGCACCCATTTACTCCTCAATATGACTTTGGAGGCTGAGAATCATGCTCCCTTTGACCTCAACGGATCCCTCATTTTTGAGATTTATAATGAACAGGAAGAGTTCATAGGTCAAGGAAACGAACTCGTGTCGCTACCATCAATTTCAGACATCACATTACCGTTAGAGATTATAGCAGTTCTCGAAAATCCAGGAGCTCTCACTGGAAGGGGAATAATAATCGTGTCCTTCACAACTCCTCAAATCATGCAACCAATCGAAGTCTGGAGGGAGACATATGGCTGAACTTGAGGAACAGGACCGAACACTCTTGGATTGGCTGAAACTCATGCTGCCCCGCGTAATCCGTATCGTATTATGGACTCTCATCCTCTTTGGAGGAGCCACTCTTGTAACAACCTTAGCTGAAAGCGCCTTTGGCGACATGATTCCTTTCGAGCTTTCAACTTTTTCGTCCTATCTCATCGTCTTCATAGGATTTGAGATTGTCATTCAACTATTGCGAAATACGATTTTCCAACACATCTTCACAGTTGCACGTACCATTATGTATATGATTCTTATCATTATCGAATCAAACGCGGGTATCATCCAATTTAATCCATCATCCGCAGGATTACCGCCTGGGACGAATCTACTACTCACTGTGAACATCACGACAGTAATCAACATCTTTCTCCTATTGTCGTTACTAAGTGTCGTAAAAAACATGCTTCAAGCAATTGAATTCATTCAGCGGAAATCAGAGGACCCCATGATTCCTCCAGAAAGTCCCTAAACGCACGCATGTACCTTATAAATATAAGAATAGATTAATCAATATAATAGAAATCCATCACGTTAATGAGTACTGATCCTTTGGATTGTATCCATATCACGAATGGCACACGGAAACCCTTCTGTCAAATACGTATCGAGAGCCATCGCTTAATTCAGGGCAAATATGTACTACAAAAAGCAGCAGAATGCAAAGTCTGTATAAAGTGCATCTGTTCCTGCTTTCCTTAAATTCATTACTCGGAAACATGAGCTTGCCAATCAACTCCTAGTTAACTTTGTGGAAGCGAAAACGCGCGGGTCGGACAATTGAAAGCCTTATATCACTAAACTGAGAATGCAGATTTAGTTAAATGATTCATGGAGATAAGGAACTGTGAAATATGATCTGGTGGTGAAAGAGGGATTAGTGATTGATCCATCTCAAGATGTTGAGGCTAAGCGCGATATCGCTATCACCGGTAATACAATCACCAAAATGGCTAAAACGCTTGATCCTCGTGAGGCTCAACAGACAATTAATGCCAAAGGCATGATCGTCACACCTGGTTTGATTGACTTTCACGCTCATGTCTATCGTCATGTTAAGTACAATAGCGTTGATCCTGATACCCACTGTTTACCAAAGGGCGTGACTACAGTCGTTGACGGCGGATCCGCTGGTGCTAATAACTTTCCTGGATTTAAGCACTACGTCATAGATTCGTGTCTGACGCGTATTGTCGCCTTTCTCCACGTGTGTGATGTTGGATTAACGATGGGCGGAGGAATTGGTGAACTTGAAGATTTGCGACACCTGGATTTTGAACGGACAGTTGAAGTAGCCCGAGCATATTCCGATACCATCGTCGGGATCAAAATCCGTGTGCCATATGAAGCAGTTGACCTCTATGGTCCACAGGCGTTACGACTTGCAAAAGAGATCGCTCGAACCACCAAGTTACCACTGATGGTTCATCCCGGATCTCTTCCCATCAATCTATCTTTACCGCATGTATTGTCGGTTCTGGAACGCGGAGATATTATGACCCATTGTTATC
Source organism: Candidatus Bathyarchaeota archaeon (assembly GCA_026014905.1). Next base: position 4,232 of record JAOZHK010000064.1, on the reverse strand, counting down.
CCCCACCGTATCCGCCCCAGCTCCCTAATGCCAGTATCTTCGATGATAAAGGAAAAATGTTATCTGAGATGTTGCTGGCTCGTACCCGCGGTGTGTTCTTTGATGTCGGTCATGGCTCAAACAACTTCTGTTGGGAGACGGCAGCTCAGGCATTAAAGCAACAGTTTCTCCCCGACACAATTAGCACAGATCTCACCGAGCCCGCCACTCGAACCGTGATCCATGATTTACCAACCGTGCTCTCAAAATTTCTCCATCTGGGCCTTCCTTTAAGTACCGTGATTAAATCCGCAACAATGATCCCAGCAGCTATTCTGGGGATGTCGGATACAATTGGGACCTTGCGAATTGGAGCTGAAGCCGATATTGCCCTCTTCGAGCAAGTACATGATGAAGTTCCTCTATGGGATAATATTCGACCAGTGAAAACTCAAAGAATTCTGACGAAGCTATTGTCTCCACGAGGAGTCATTAAAGGCGGAAAAGTCATCGAATAATTCGTTAGTACACCAAGGATGTGTCTTCAATTAGTCGTGGATAAAGGTACATCTCGATTTATGAGGACGTGTCCTCCTTTCATAACAAGTCGGATGTTAGTTTTTGGCGCCAGCACCATGATGTTACTGAGGGGGTTCCCTTCTACAAGAATAAGATCTGCGAATTTATCTTGTTCAAGAGTACCGATTGTATCACATAAACCCAGCACTTCAGACCCGGTTTGAGTACAACAAGAGATAGCTTCAAGCGCAGAATAGTCACCCAACTCCATGAAGGCGTTCATGGTTTTTGGGATCACATCATACGGCTCACAGCCTGAAACATCAGGTCCAATAGCTTGTTTACACCCTATTTGTCGACATAATTTCACCGACATTCGATTATGTTGATAATTGATCTTATGCCGTCGAAATGCCCAATCACTATAGTCTCCTTGGTTGGTGAATCCTTGAGTTTGCTCATAAACCCGTATCGGCGTATAACAATTCCTCACAATATAACGTCCAGAATCCGCGACCTGTTGAGCAGCTGCTTCATCAATGGCAGTACCATGCTCAATGACATCGACACCACAGCGTAGTGCATGTTTGATCGGAGTTAATCCATGGGCGTGCGCAGCGATTGGTTTTCCGACAGAATGTGCTTCATGAACCATAGCGCAGAGTTCGTCGACACTAAATTGGGGGTGTTCAAGCTCATCTAATTGTGATGAGGTTCCTCCTCCAGCCATAACCTTGATAAAATCTGCTCCTTGACGTAATTGCTGTCTTACAGCTCGGCGACAAGCTGATACGCCATCAGCGATTACTCGAATCTGTTGTGCCCAATGGAGAGGAAGATGATGAACATCGCCGTGTCCACAAGTCTGAGAAATATACGCGCCAGCTGTTACAAACCGTGGTCCAACGATGGTTCCCTCTTCAATTGCGCGTTTAATCCCTGGAGTATAGGGTGATCCGCAGCAGCGAGCGGCGGTAACCCCATGTTCAAGGAGATTATATGCATCAGCTATTGCTCGAGAAGTTCGTAATGTGGAATCATATTGACCCACCCAATCCTTTCTACGCCGTCCGGTTAAGTGAATGTGAGCATCAATGAGCCCAGGTAAGAGCGTGAAACCTGATCCATCAATAAGTGTCGCTCCTCGAGGAATAGTGAAATCCCCTTTCTGACCAACCTGTCTAATCTTTCCCGCTTCAATATGTACGATTCCACGTTGTATGGCCTCTTGCCCAGTCCCATCTATCAGTAACTCACTCAGCACATATACGTCATTATTCACCATGAACAACCCTTCACCACAAGTTATAGATTCTGATTATTCGAGAGGTTGTTTATCAAAGTTGCTTGACGAGCATGTAACCCAGAATTACGCGCGCATAACACGCACATTGATGGCTCTGGGTGCTCTGCATAAACAAGCGAAACATAATATACTGCCTTCAAACATCTAGAACTGATCTTCTGGTGACGACGTAGTGTTTGAATCTGTGACCACATTTTTTCAAGGCATTGATAGACGAATCCGTGTGCTCTTTATGTTTTTAGGTATCCATTTATGGCATCGCGATCTTCCATCCCAATACAATCAGCTCTATGCGACCTCATTAGGCGCAAATCCGGTCGAGTTAGGGTCGTTGGATAGTGCTGGTTCAATTGCTAGCTCTCTGATCTCGGTACCAAGTGGATGGATCGCGGATCGATTTGGAGCCAAGAAAGTAATTCTTATTGGGTTAGCCATAACGGCTACTGTGTCTGCGCTCTATGGCTTGGCCTCGAATTGGTGGATGCTGATACCAGCAATCATCTTGTATGGTGCGTGTCAGCGAATGGTGATGCCGTATGTAGATGTGCTTTTCATTAATTACTCGAAGCCGCAACAACGATCAATGGTTATGTCACTTTCACGAACATTGTGGGCGATCCCACGTCTTGTAACATCGGTCGTCGCAGCAATCATTGTGACGTATTTTGGAGGCGTTAACGCTGAAGGGATTCGTCCGCTCTACTTCATTCAACTTGCGCTTGGTACGTTTGTGTTTTTAGCTATTGCAGTATGGCTCGCGCCTGCTACAGGCTTGAATGAGCGGCACGCACATATACGGCGTAATCGTGACGATCATGGAGGATTTATTGCGGACTTTCGAGAGGTCTTCGCTGGAGAGCGATGGTTGAAGCGGTGGCTGGTGATCATGATAATACGTAATGTGGGTATGCGATTAGCGATGCCGTTTGCACCTCTGTGGATTGTTGATGTCAAAGGTGCAGATCCATATATCCTTGGACTGATGGGATTGGGCAATACACTTGTTGGATTATTATTGCAATTACCTGTGGGACGATTAGCAGATCGTATTGGTCGAAAACGTGCCTTCTACCTGTTCCGTCCCTTCGTATATCTTGGTACACTTTTATTGGTTTTCGCGCCGGGACCAGAGTATCTGATCATCGTGGGGATGCTTGGCTATATTGGGTTAGTTGGAGGAGGTGGTGGAGGCGGGTTAGGAGGGGTAAGTTTTATTCCCTTTATAACAATGAATTTCGAATTGGTACCCGAGGAGAAGAGGGGGCGGTGGTTAGGTCTTCTCGGATTCTTTGGTATACTCAGTTTTCCGGTATCGATAATTGGCGGATTCATGTGGCAGCAGGGACTCATGATGGAGGTATTGCTAATCCCCATTGTGCTCGATGTAATTGCGATTCCAATATTGCGAACCGTACCTGATACTCTGGTTCGAAGAGACACTGAGAATAAATAGCGTTATCGGCTGGAGTAATCTACCTACACGTGCAAACAGGTAGGTATAAGAGTAAACGAAAAAGAAAACTTTGTAGGCTAACTATTCAATAAAGGGTATAAGGAAAAAAGGAATATGGTGGAGGAAGTATCAGGAACTGCGGAGATACGCGCGTAACGCTTCTCTCACAACTTCTGAAATGGATACATAGTAGCCATTTGAGTCGTTGACATATTTCTCTAGTTCAAGATACAAACCTTCTGGGATTGTTAAACTCTTAAATCCATTACGTGGCATAGCATAACACACCAAATTAGTTTTTCATCATATTTTTATACATCATATAAAGTTTTTGTTCATCAAATTCTAGTCAGCGAACGTGGACCGAATTCAGAACATTCCCTGTCTTATTACGCGATCTCAACCTATTTTTTCTACGTGCAGCTCCTACGAGATACGTAAGCGTACTGCGGAAAGTTTTAAAACCCCATGTTACAATATGAGAGGGAGATGTGAGCAGGGACAAGGTATGCTAATTCAAGGAATGAGCTTCAGCACGATCCAAAGGATAATTGAATATCTTCCAAAACCTCATTACATGGATGGCACGATCCATGGTTCTTTTAATATTTATTTGCTTGTGGAAGAAGATAATTCATTAGATAAGCGTGAGCAAGTCTCTTCAAAACGAGAAATCAATAAAGGATCAATATGGTATCGGGATGAGGAGATATCAAAACAGGATGTTTTATCCGAATTTCAGCGATTAGTAAATGGTCGAGAACCTGGTACACTTGCCGTATACTGGCGTAATCTAGATGGTTGCGCGGATATTGGATTGACTCCCTATTGTGTTACTATATATCGGAGCGCCCACCAATCTCCAATTATCATAAAACTTATTTCAATGCTAGAAGGCAGTGATGCACGAATTAGCATCACTCCGTTGCCTCTTATCACAAAACCTCTTGAAGAATAAGACACTCTGGGCACGTA
>JAOZHK010000007.1 GCA_026014905.1 Candidatus Bathyarchaeota archaeon | reverse complement strand
AGATTGGGTAAGAAAAATTCTGACGATTCCTTTAACCATTATTTTATTGTCTTCATCTTTATGGTCAAATGCGTACGGTGCAATGCAAGGCTTACTTAAGGATAATCTTGTATTTGAAACTACAAAAAAAATGGGGATACCTGTTGAAACCAGGAAAGCTGAACTTCAGACCAGTGAAACATTGCGGCAACGAATATTGAGAAATAAAATAGAACTAGTATCGTCATGTATTGTTCTGGTTGCAGTCAGCACTATTTTACTACGAGGCCAGATAGCCTCTGCAATCCCACTCATTTTCGTAGCAGGATCATGGTTACTTAGCGTGTTTCATGAGTAAACAACGCTCGCTGACAGAGATGTCATTGAGAGCTAAATGTTAATTGTGATATCAAGGTTTTTTACGAGGTCTTTGTAGCGATTTCGTATCGTTACTTCGGTGATACCAACAACTTCGGCAATCTCCCGTTGAGTGCGTGGATCATTAACGATAATTGATGCAATATACATCGCTGCTGCAGCAATACCAAGCGGGGCTTTACCATGTGTCAGCATCTCTTTTTTTGCCGTGTTAAGGATATTGATCGCAATCGTTTCAGCACGTCCAGAAATACCAAGGTGATTGGAGAGACGGCTCACATAATACGATGGTGAAGATAAAGGTACCACTTCTCGCAGTTCTTTCACCATAAAGCGGTAGCAGCGACCAACAACTTTTTTATCGATACTCATTGCATAAGCGATTTCATCAAGTGTGCGCGCGACTTCACATTTTCGACACGCCATATAGATTGAGGCTGCAGCGACACCTTGAATTGAACGTCCGCGAATGAGGCGACGTTCAAGGGCTTTTCGATAAATAATACTTGCAGTCTCAAGGATGCTCTTTGGTAATCGAATAGTTGAGCACGTTTTTGACATACTGGATAATGCGATTGCGAGATTTCGTTCAAGGGTGTCGGATACTCGTGATCGTCGCTGCCATTTTCGCATACGATGGATTTGCGCACGACGTTCATAGGGCACGGTTTTACCATATGCATCCTTGTTTCGGGCATCAATCGTAGTTGATAAGCCTTTATCATGAATAGTAAAGGTAACGGGATCACCAACACGTCGGCGCTTATCGACTTGTTCTTTATCAAACGCGCGCCATTCAGGTCCCTTATCCGTCATTTCGTCAGACAGAACTAGCCCACAGGATTTACACACCATTTCAGCAACTTCATAATCCATCACAAGATGATCGCTTCCGCATTCTGGACAAAGACGAGCACCATGGAGAAGAGGTTGAAACCCATCAGTATATGTCATAATTGTCTGTACCCTAATTATAGCTGAACATCAAGCTTGCTAGCTTAGCGTTTACTCAAAATAAGGCCGATTATGTATTATGTTTGTCTCTCGGAACGAGATATTTACCATCACAAGCTATGCTATGCGTGTTTGATAACTGACATTTCTCATGGATTGTAAATCCATATTTAAAATTCACAAGGCCTAATTTAAGCCCGATAATGAATAGAGAGTATTAAGGTGTAACTCATGCCAGGAAAAGTCTATCGACGATCAAGACTCGAACTCTATTTAGACGTACTCCATGCCATTTACATTGGTAGACGCGCTCCATCACGGGTCGTATACGCAGCGAATTTATCATATGATCGTGTAATGAATTGCATTGACTTCTTATTAGCTCAAGGTCTCGTTGAGCGAATTGAAGGAATAAAGAAAAAACGTTACACAGTAACCGAAAATGGGAAAAACGTGATCAAATATTTTCACGAGATCGAGAAACACATGGGCCGTCGAAAATATTCAGATAGACTGCAAGTACCGGTTATGATGACATAGTTATCCAATAATTCCAAACGATACAGAAGCTATTCATTCAATGCGAATTTTTTTATGTAAGCACCATGGAAGATAATATCAAAACGAGTATTCAGCATCTACCGCTTTTCTACACTTCTTTTCAATAAGGTGGAGTTATGGGATCATCCGAGTGTTTCCTCCATACCTGGGAGTACCTTCATGATCGTAGTCACCGAATTTGTAAAAATTGTGGCTTATGCCAGATAAAAAATGTGAATACCTGGATGAAGTGTACCTTTGCGTTTCTTCAAAATCACATTCAACTGGCAGGCGAGGAAAACAAGAAGCAGAAGCAACAACAAGAGAAAGAAGAGAAAGACAGGAAGAAAGCTTTACAGTTTCTCAATACATTAAAATCCAAAAAATGCTCGAAATGTCAAACAAAGAATGTTGGATCAGCCTTATATTGTAAAAGCTGTGGAGCCATCATCCCAGAATAACTTAGTTAAGATGTCGAATAATTCTGGGCTCCAAGAGTTGACGTGGAAGCGCACCGACTAGTCGATCAACAAGGCGTCCATTTTTGAAGACCAAGAGAGTTGGAATACTTTGAATTTGGTAGTGGTGCGAAGTCTGTGAGTTCTGATCGACATCGAGTTTCGCAAAGACGATTTTTCCTGCATAATCTTGTGCAAGACTTTCGATCACAGGAGCAATCATTCGACATGGAGCACACCAAATTGCCCAGCAATCCACCACGACTAATGCATGTTGTTGAATTGTTTGTTGAAAAGTTGTATCTGTCACTACTATTGGAGTTCTGTGGAAAGCTTGAGAAGGGTTTGACGAAGCGTCACTCGCACGCAACAATTCTCGTAGTTTTTTCTGCCTAATCCGCTCTAACTCATCGTCGGTCATTGGTATCAAGCCCATACGCATGGGTGTCGATTACGGTTACCTTGATTCATATGGTGACACAAGTGATACTAATGCTTTGTTAATTTTCTTGAGTGGGAACTCGTTGGTTGTGCGCCATCTCCAATTAATTGGATTATATCCCTACTTTATGACAGTTTGAATGTCACAAAGAGTGTGTCATTTACATGTCAGGTGTTCATCATAGCGCGCGTATGTCGATGCGTGATAAAGATTTATATTGGTTGTACCGACTTGCAAGGTGTCTTTGTTCCAGATAATGACATGATTGTACTTTCAAGCACTCCTTAGTCGTCGAGCGTGAATAAAATGAAAGTCGTAATG
>JAOZHK010000274.1 GCA_026014905.1 Candidatus Bathyarchaeota archaeon | reverse complement strand
CATTACGGCTCCTTCCTCGTTTCCAACTTCTTTCGAGGCTTGTTTCCAGCGTATGCGTAAGCCTGTACTACCTAATAATCCTTAGGGCAAGCATGCCTATGGTTCCTAACGCGTGGATATGTTGCCATTAAGGGGTGATTCATCGATATTCTTCGACCATTCTTGAAGCAGGAAGTTCCGATCCTGATGGGTCATCGGAACTGTTTCAGCGACCCATTGAATAAATGCGATCACTGAAGCTAGGTCGGTCATACCAGAAACGCAACGACCCCAATCACGTGGTGGTATCGGTATCCATTCCCCATCGTCGACGTGTGTGAGATAAAACTGAGTAGGTCCCTCAGTTGAATCATAACGCCAACGAGAGCCAATCACCAAATGTGCGTCAGGTGTTAAAGCATCGAGGCGCTTCCGGGTTTGTTCAATACATGCAGCACCGATTAAGAAGACAATGTTTCCTGAGGAGATATTGAACTCTTGGAGTGCGGTGATTACGCCGGCTATGGTCGATCCAGTTGCCTCTCCCATCTCATAAATGAGAATCACCGATTTTGTCAGATCATCCATTTCAGTCATGCGCGCGCGTTGAAGCGTGTTCCAATAGATGGTCGCGGGGGTGTGTATCGGATTTGTTGCACGTCGGAGACCCAATCCAAAAGAGTTTACCGTGATTTGCTGCGGAGCGGATAAAGTCCTTAATAGAGTGATTGTGCTGGGACGAAATAATCCGCAACCAGCGCGAGCTATTGGGCCAGCATAGATTGTGTCAACGAGTTTGAGGTCTTGTAGGATGGGAACTGAGCGAAATGCAGCATGTGTTAAATCGAGGCCAATACGCTCAAAGACTTGACGGGTTGAAGCGACGGATTGCCAAGCACTATTATAAAAGTCTAGGACTAGCGCTGTAATCTCAAGGGCATCATATACGTGAACCATCAAACAATACCTTGCGATTAGTAAACCGTAGTCGACACAATAAGGCTTTCTAACGCGCGCGCGTGAGCTATTAGAACGCGTCGAGTGAAAAGTCATGAATACCGTATTTGTGGTAATATTGCTTAAGTTCTTGAACGGTTTCATGGGGCATATCCATTGATTGGATGGCTTTGGGAAGAAGGGTACTCACATCGGTCAGACAGTAGAGACTTACACCGTATGCCTCTTTGAGAAGGCGGTCCACTGTTCGACCAGTATCCATTTTTTCGAGGCGATTAATCCCAACGATGACACCGTCTATTATAACGCCATTATCTTGGAGGCGTGAAACGTAGCGCATGAATGAAGTACCCGTAACAACAGTGTCATCTATGAGTACGACATGTTGTCCAGCATACAGAGGACCCACAACATAACGGAGGGAGGAGTCGCCGTTTCGAGTGTCAACTTGACGAAGTATGGTTGCAGGGATCTGATCAGGGTCTTTATAATCAATTAGCTCGTTTACACTTTCTCCTAATGGAATCGCTCGCATAGGAACGCCGAGAAATAGGTCGGGTTGGAGTCCTTGCTCGATCGCGTATGTGTAGACGTATTGGGCGAGTTGCCGTTTGACGGTGAGATTGGCGTAGAGGTTGTGAAGATTGATATCCCATCCACTTCGACGACCACATTCCAAAGAAATTGGAGGATTATAAAATGCGAGACAGCCCTGTGTTAATAGAAAGGCGTCGAAACTCGATCGGTTAAACGGCATAGGCTCTTCGAGTATGTGTTGTCAGTATATAACACTTCCGGATATCAAAGTATTCCAATCAATACGCGCGCGCGTCGTAATGAATTCCTAGCTGAGAAGCATATAAGTAGCCGTATGGGAGTTCTCAAGTTGTCATGATTGGTGACACAACGATGAAGGTTCTTGTATATAATCTCAATTCTGAAGGAAGTCTCCAACTCACTGCAGAGTTACAGACACGCATTACCAATCGTGTGAGAGCGGTCGGTGGCACAGTCATATTTGCAGAAGATCACGCAACAGCGGTGCAAGAGGTGAGAGACGCGGATATTGTTTTTGGTTATATCACGCCTGAGATGTTAGCGGTCGCCCGTCAACTGCAATGGATTCAAGCTCCCATCTCGAGTTTCGGGTATTATGACTTCAGATGGGGGCCATATTATATCTTTCCCGCGCTGGTTTCCTATCCGGTTACATTGACAAGTGCGAGTGGCATATATAACGACATCATTGCGACTCATGTCTTCGCGTTGATTACCGCGATCGCACGGAATCTGCCAACATTTATTCGTCAACAACAGGATCATCAATGGACTCGTAGAGGTCAGATGCTTGCGCTATCTCAGAAGACGATAGGGATTATTGGATTCGGTGGTGTGGGAAAAGAAGTCGCGCGGCTTGCTCACGCGTTTCGTATGACTGTGGTGGCTGTGGATCCTGATCCACGGGCCCTCCCTTCGTACGTGTCTTCCCTTTGGTCTCCTGAAGAGCTTCACCAAGCCCTGTCACTAGTAGATTTTGTAGTGCTCTGTCTCCCCGATGCACCAGGCACGTTGCATCTCATTGGCGAATCGGAGTTGCGGGCGATGAAGCCCACCGCATATCTCATTAATATTGGACGTGGAAATACTGTGGATTTGAAGGCGTTAACTCACGCTCTCATGGAGAAATTGATCGCTGGAGCTGGATTGGATGTATTTGGCCCGGGCTTCGAGCCGCTTCCCCCTAGCCATCCTCTCTGGGCATGTGATAATGTCCTAATTACCCCGCACCGTGCGGGTGCAGGAACACCTACTGAACGCCGTGTCACGGTGTTTCTTGAAAACTTCCGGAGGTTTTCGATTGGGGCACCCCTTTTAAACGTGGTCGATAAACAGCGCATGGTAGTGACTGGTCCTCGGTTCCAGCTTACTTTCTAACATATCGTATTCATCTTATGGTTATACGACTAGTCAGAATTCATCAAGCACCCGCTGCACGACAGTAGAGCCTCCCTCAGTAATCATAATGGAACGACCAACCAGTTGACGTAGATTGAGGATATGGGGAATTCCCTGAACCTGTAGCACAAGTACGGACCCTTTGACACCAAGAATCATTCCTGTGATGAGTTGCTGAGGGGAGATGGACATTAATAATGGACGATGGGTAAAGATGGGCAGTCCGTAGATGGATGTCAAATCGTGAATTGTATCGTCGTAGAAAGGAAGAGTTGGTTCTTGTTTCTGAATCTCATCTGCTAACTGGGTAATCGCGGCAGTTTCCTGTGGGATCATCGGTTTCGCAAGTGTATTGAATTTATATTGTGTTGGTATTTGGGATCGAACGTTGAAGGTATCATGAATAAGAGTTTCGTAACGTCGCGCTTCTTTGCCATTTGTTTCTAAAACCCGTGTTGCGAGATTGGCTCCCTGTTCAATCCATCGTTTCGGAATTCGTGAGTGATGGGCGACGCCCACTTTCAATAATTTGGGTCCAAACGAAGCTAAATAAACATAAGAGGTTTGAGTGGCGCA
>JAOZHK010000120.1 GCA_026014905.1 Candidatus Bathyarchaeota archaeon | reverse complement strand
ACCTATTGGATGCAGACATCATCATTGGGATCCCGCTCTCAGTAGCTGGCAAAAACATCTACTTCGACCGAGGATAACAATACGACCAACGCGCTCTTTGTTGGCGAGGAAATCACGAAAAAGCACAAATAGCGTAGTACTTAACCTTCTCTTTTTTCTTTAAAGTCTTCAATCCCAACTGCGAGCTGGTTAGCCTTGTTCGCATACCTAGGTATGTGCCAATGCGTTTTATCGGGATAAAACGAACTATTACGCGCGCGCGGGTATCCATTGAATTCTTAAATCCCAGCTCACCTAGCTAGCTATCTATTGAATAAGACATGCGCATAGCTAGCTGAAATTCCATTATCGATTTCCTATCTAGAATTGGAATTCCCTTATCAGCATCGGGTAAGAATATTTACTTTGACCGTAAATAACATAATATTCAGTATTGGGCGCAAACTATAGTTATTGTGTGTCCGTGTGGGTTATCTGTTATCAATGCGTTCAAGGAGCCAGCTTTCTAATTCGGCGATATTGTCAAACACTTGAGCCCCTGTTTTCACTAAACGAGAATAGCTGTTATGTCCGTGAGTGATCAATACACACTCTACACCGATATTCTGGGCCACTTCATGATCATGCACCGTATCCCCAATCAATACCACGTCATGAGGGTCGTATTGAAGCTCCTTCATCCACGCCTGCCCCACTTCAAGTTTGCTATTTGCATAATGATTCTCCAATCCGATGATCTTTTGGAACAATGGACGAATCCCGTGATATGGGATCAGGGTATTCAGCATCGTCTGGTGTGCAGCGGAAAGTAGGGATTGGGAACAGCCTGACGCATCAATGAGCTCTAACACTCGTTTGGATCCGTCATGAAGATGGGGCTGAAACATCCGCGCCATGTATTCATCAATGAATTCGACGCTCAACTGACTAAAAGATGGCTCCTTTAGATTAAACCCTAATTTCTCATAGTACTGTTTCACTGGAAACATGAACGTGTCGCGGTAATCTGTCACATTGATTTGAGGAAGCTCGTAGCGCTGTAAAAGAACGTTGATGGCTTTAATGGAGAGCCAGGTATCGTTCAGTAATGTGCCATTCCAATCCCAAATAATGTGTTGCGTTATCATGGTTCTCAAAACTAAAGAGCTTCAATAATCATGTGCCAGTTAATAAATTATTCAGCTGTTTTCTCAATTCCTCTTTGGGAGCCGCGTAGCCCCAATTAACTCGTTTCCCATTTATGAAAAGCGCACGGACTAGATCAAACATCTTTACAGTATCAGTATTGTCACTACGATACTCGCGCAGCACGACTTGGTCATGAAATTCCGACACAACTTCTCTAACATTTATCACTTCTTGACAAGACGTTAAACAAAACGGTGACCAGAAATAATCAATAACGATCTTTCCCTGAACGGGACGATAATCATACTGGTTGACTAACGGGCGAGGATCTTTCACATCCGCCCATTTCTTCACCCAAATGTTTGACGCCTGCGAAACACGAGTAAACCCAACTTTCTCAAAGAAAGCTGCAGGCATAAACCACATATCTCCTGAGTAGGCATAAACTGCGAGACCCTTTCCCCCTTCCTGTTTAACATACTCTTCGGACGCATGAATCAGTACCCGACCTACGCCTGATCCACGAATATTCTTATACACTCGTTGAAAATCTATCGTCAAACATGGAATAATCCATAAATCCTCCCCTGTCATCGCCGACATTGGAGCTTGAATTGGAACGAGATGCACAAATCCAAGAGGATTACCCTTTCCATCAATAGCCACTTTTATCGCAATGTTGCCCTCACGGGATCTTTTCTCGAGCCATGTTTGTCTCATCGCCGCTGCTTGCTCGAATTCCGTATGTCCTTCATCAATATGCGTACACAGAGATACATACCTCCAATTTCCCTCAGAGGCATTCACAACCTTGATGACCATAATCTTATCCGACCTAAGCGCGCTGGTATTATTCTTTCAACGCTTGCTAAAGAAACCGACTAGCTAAAACCTTATCCTATATCACCTAATTACTATAATGAAAACAGGGGCAGAATGGAGAATGAGTAAGAAACAACGATACCCCTACACCCTCTCATCAGTCCTACTTGACGCATTGATAAACACGGACACACCATATTTGTTTGGAGTTGCAGGTTCAGCAGAGAGAGATTTCTACGACACTTTAGCTCGTAATGAGTACACGGATAAGATAACATTCATTCAAGGTAATTCAGAATACCCCGCGGCGAGAATGAGTCTCGGTTATGCACGGGCTTCTGAAAAAGTATCGCCTCTCATTATGCACGTTCAACTTGGACCCGCGAATGCCGCGCTAGCAGTACTTGACGCGAAGATCTCCAAAATTCCCCTATTCATTTTCACCGTTGGACACATATCTACAGCGAATGATTACCGCGAAGCATTATATGGGTATTACCGAACCCCAGAACTTCTTCGAGAATATTGCAAGTATGTTTATCGAATAGGAGCTGGAGTCAACGCTGATAGAATCATCCAACGAGCTTTACGATTAGCCGGTACACCCCCCGCCGGTCCTGTTTTTTTAACAGTAGCTCAAGACATTATTGAAACGCCACTCCACAAGAAACAGCTAAAAAAAGCACGATTTTCCTCACCTTCTGCGCCTGATAATATAATCCGTAAGCTTTCTACCGCCATGAAAAAAGCTGAAAAACCCGTTATCATCACCCAGAGAACAAAAAACAAAGACAGTATATCTTCCCTAGTTAAAATAGCTGAAACATTGGGTGCAGCAGTATTTGAAATGCGACCTTGTTACATGAACTTTCCCTGTTCGCACCCGCTTCACCAAGGATTCTTCAGTGATAGCGCTTCAATGATGAAGCAGTACTTACAGTCAAGTGACCTTGTTCTTACGCTCGATTGTTTCTATCCGCCAGAAATTGACACCGGACTGTACATTCAGGTATCTGACAATCCCTTAGCCTTTAATGAGAACGCTGATCATACCATATTTTCTACCACCGAAGCTTTTTTACAAGGCCTTCTCAGAAACCTTGGGAACATTTCCCAGCACACCGACCGAATTGACGTTCTCCAATCAAGGCACGAGATAATACGAACTGAATGGATGAACCTGTTGAAACAAAGGTTTAACGACGATCCCCCCTCACCACAGAGAATCTGGTTTGAGATAAACCAAGTTTTTAATCATGGCCAAGAACACATAATCTTCTTTGCTCCAGCGTTTACACAGAGATTGTCGGTCCTTCGATATCTGGAACGAGATGTTCCCGGGTGCTATTACAGTGCATTATCCGCAGCTATGGGTTCAGCAGGAGAAGCAATCGGAGTTCAGTTAGCGGAACAACGTCGCGTTCTCTGTGTCTTAGGCGATTTTGAGGCACATATGGCTCAGTTGCCCACGCTTCTATGGACCTGTGCCCATCATAACATCCCAGTTATCTGGATCGTACTAGATAATGCAACTGGTGCCACCGTGAAGCGTGCATTTTGGATGTACGGTCAATATTCCCGAGATACTAGAACCTTTGTGGGGGTGGATCTGGACAAACCTCGAACAGACTGGGTACAAATAGCTGAAGCAAACAGTGTTACAGCTCTACGATGTGAACGCGGTGACGAGGTGCAATCCTGCCTCAGCAGCGCAGTAAGTATGACAAGCCCGGTTCTGATATCAGTAAAAACTCAGGCTTTTGAAGACTACCCTGAAGGATACTTGAGCAATTAGTTGTCCTGCGCGAGCTTTGTGAACCATGAAATCCTGACTATATCGCGCATATCCAGGCGAATGCATACGTCCTATGCTATCCGTTGGAGAAAAAGATCAATGAATCGTTGACCATTGATTCGAGTACAGATGTTTGTTGTTGAGTGACGCGCAGTTTGTGCCTGTTGAAGCCATTTTGGTCGTCGATCAAAAACTGTCATGCCCCTGGTCAAGAGCCCTTCAATCTCCACGTTCACTTTTCCGGGCTGTGTTGTGACAATGTTTGGGTCGATGACAGTCGCTACTGTGATGGGGTCATGAAGGTAAATGATGCCTCCTGTCGTTGGTATCTGAAATCGACAGAGTTCAGCGATGAATGATGCAACAGGAGTATTCAAAGCTGCAAGTTTATCGATATGTTTCATTTGGAGACATGTTGTGGGGTCATGTGTGACATCTAAACCCACTGCAGTAATGTTCAATCCAGAATTGAATACGATGGCTGCCGCTTCAGGATCGGCCCAGATATTAAATTCAGCGACTGGTGTCACGTTTCCGTAACCAAAAGGCGTGACATGGTAGCAGCCTCCCATGATGACCAGCTGTTGTACGTCTCGAGCAAAACGAGAGTTTTGCTGGATAGCGCTCGCTATGTTGGTAAGGGGTCCAAGGCAGATTACGGTGACTTGCTTAGGATACGTTCTAACGATGTTAGTCAATAATGTTAGAGCTGACTGCTCGGTCAACTGATTCGTTGGTTCTGGTAATTGGGTATAACCTAGTCCCTTCGAACCATGTATTGAAGGAACATGGTGCGGTAATCGGGTTAATGGCTGTGAAGCACCACGGGCGACTTGAAGATCGGTTACCTTAGCGAGATCCAGAATTTTTAAGGTAGTTTCACTGGCCTGATCCACGTCGATGTTGCCACAGACAGTTGTGATACCTTCAATACTGATTTTGGGGCTTCGTAATGCGAAGAGAAGGGCTTGGGCATCATCGATTCCTGTGTCTACATCGAGAACTACGCGAGTCAAATATGAGTCTCCTTTATAATTCTCAGTTCTTGGGGATAAGCTCGTCATAAGTAAATTAGTCGATCACTGCTTGAGCTCATTCGTGGTAGTCATACATAAATGTTTAATCGCTAATTATGAAATAGAAGGAGATATTTATGCGAGATAATAAGCTTCGAGATTTATTAAATCATGACAAAGCGACCCTTGGTACTCACTTTCTTTGTCCTTGGGCTGGAATGGTGGAAGTGATTGCTGCAGCTGGTCAAGTAGATTACGTTGAATTCAGTGGGGAATATGCGCCGTACGACTTACATGACCTAGAGAATTTTGCACGCGCTTGCGATGCGACGGGGATCTCTTCTATGATGAAGCTTGATCAACAGCCACGTACATTTCTCGCTCAACGAGCGTTAGGGTCGGGAATACAGAACCTGCTTTTTGCTGATGTGCGAAGTGCTGAGGATGCGGAGGAATGTATTAACGCTGTTCGAATGGAGCTGCCGGGTTCTAAGGGGGTTCATGGGTGTCATATGAGACGCAGTGTTGGCTATGTGTTAGAGGCGGGTACAGTACAATATGTTGATGCGATGAAAGATACTGTCATCGCTGTTATGATCGAGAAAAAACCCACCTTAGATAACCTTGAAGATATTTTATCGGTCAATGGAGTGGATATGATTCAGTTTGGTCCTTGTGACTATGCGATTAGCATTGGGGTTCCAGGCGAGTGGTACCATCCAAAAGTTAAAGCCGCCGAACTGAAAGCCATCAAAACAGCTTTACAGATGGATATTCGCCCGAGAGTTGAACTTGATTGGGGCTTCACAGACGATGATGTTCAGAAATACACTGATCTGGGTGTGAGAGACTTCTGTATTGGTACCGATGTTATGATTGTGTACGGTTGGATCAAGCATAATTTAGGTAAAATACGAAAGTTGAATTTGTGATGGTTCATTAATCTTATGAGCCTCACGTTCTAGACTTCAGTCGCGAGCTTCTAGATGAATGTTAATTTTCTTTGTTCTAGATAATGGAAGCCTAGAGTTTTTTGACGTTCTGCTCTGAGAATAGCATCGTGCATTTGACTGTTTTCAGTAACGGCAAGATTCGAGAAATTCGACACATTTTGCTTACCTGCTCGCTGAAGCAGTTTCCGTAGTGCTCTCCGTGGGGCGTCTAGGATGGGAACATTCAGAGGAAAGCTTACATTTCTTTTACCAAACTTAGCCATAGTGACCACATCTAAATTTTTATTATTAAAATAAACGTTTTAATATATAAATGTTATTATACAACAATCTAATGATTTGTCTATCAAAACATTTTTATAGTGTATCCACGTACATTTGACACAGCGATGCAGCATTTAAAATTAATACGCGATCCTGAGGCATTCCAACTCTTAGGAGACGAAACTCGACGAAAAATCATTTTTCTCCTTCGTGTCAAATCGATGACCGTAAGTCAAATGGCTGCAGAATTAAATCTCACCCCGCAAGCTGTATATCACCACATCAAAAAACTCCTCAATACTGATTTAGTGGAAGTTGAACGAGAGGAACGCGTCGGACACCTGATTGAGAGCTATTACCAAGCCACAGCTGAGAGTTTTATGTTTCATCTCGGACCCCTCGATCCCACGCAAAAAGTCGCGCAAGACCAAGTACGAAACGTTCTAACCGCGCTGCAGCGACTTGGTTTTTCCTTAAAGTTTAGTAATGAGGATATTACGCATTTACTTGAAATTCAAAGCCAACTGACGGCGTGCTGTGGAGCTGAACAATTCGTTGATCAGATAGCGAAAATGGATGACATAGACTTCTTTACTAAACAAACGATCGAAAAATATGCTGAAACATTATCCATGTCTGATGAAGAATTTCACGAGCAGCAGAAGCTGCAGGTTGCCTTCCGACAACATCTTCGCTCGCTTTTAACCTAGCTTCGAAATCAGGTTGATCAACTAGCTCATCACTTGAGAAAACGATACAAACGCGCGGCATTATCGTGTAAAATCATGCGACCTATCTGCTTCGCTTGGTGGAAACCTAAAAGATTTCTCTTTACGTTATCTTCCAATACCTCTTTCAACGCTATTTTCGCGGTTTTCGCGGAGAGCCACGCGATTTCTGGGATCCCATGTCCTCCACTCCCGATTATTAGTTTAGATAGTGGCATCATCCCAATGGCATCTCGATAACATTCGACAATTCGCTGTGCGATCCAGGGTGTTGTCCAACTTAGATCAACCCACACATGTGGCAATGCATGGGCTACTGCGGCTGCATGCTGAATCCATGGATAGGCTCCATGTAGTAATACGATGCGCGTTTGAATGAATTCTGGCTGTCGGAGGAGCGATACAATCCGAAATGGATCGGCATTGGAAACAGGACCTTCCCAGAGCCCTCCTGTCAGACCCGTATGAAGGTGTACTGGGACTCGTAATTTCTGGCATTGATGCAGAGTTTCGATAAAGACCGCAAGATACAACTGCTGGTAAGCGCTTCTTTCACCGGATTTCGCTGCTTCAAAGAGTGAGTTGGTTAGGGGTTTAGGGAGCACTCCAAAGCCCACTTCTTCGGCTAGATGGGCTTTCACACCCACGAAACCATGTTGACGTATCGCAGAATCTAATCTGATTCGATAACTGGCGAGCAGCTCTTGGTATGATGATGAAGATTTGAGTAGTAGCGAGACCGCAGGACTCATTTGGAATAGCCGCATTAATTTCCCAGGGAAAATGTTGAGAAGCGGGTCATCGAATGGTAAATCGCTATCAAGCACCGTTCCGACAATCTGTGCATCTCTGTATAACCAGTGGACGTATTCTGAGAAACTGTGCACTGTCTGGCGATTCCGCGCGTGAACAACGGCATCTAGCGTTGGCGTACAATCAAGCAATTTCGAGAGCTGATGTACCAGAGTTTGTACTATTCCCAAATAAGGCAGATGATGGTACAATGATTCAGAGACATCCCAACGACGTGGGTTAACACCAGTTTTGGGGAGATCACCAAACCCATGGTAAAATTCACGTACAAGTAATTCAGTATCCAATTGAGTTTTCTGAGGATCCAGAGGATGACAATGATTGTCTATCACTGGGACAAGCGAGAAATCAAGCGTCACGAGCCATACCTCTCACATCTGTGCTGTATTATAAGAGGAATATACTCTCATACTATACAATCTTAACTCAAAGCTCTCTCTCAAGTTCTTTTGACTTCGGGCGTCTACTGAGACTCGATACGTTCCTCGGGTGGTTTAATATCTTTAAAAGTCCAATAAAGTGCCACATCATAGATGCTTTTGATTACTCCAGCGATAAGAAATGGGAGAGAAAGTCCTACAAATTGCATTAATATACTTGCGATGGTGGGGCGCGCGCGTGTACGCAACCTGATAGTGGTTTACTCGGAGGGTTTCGGTCGAAAGTGAAAGTCTTAGGCGATAAGACAACCTCTGCTGTGACTCAGCGCGCGAAAGGTATGGTTACCCAGGAACGTGCATCAGAAGCCGTCCGTAATATGTTGAAGATAGTAACGCATGTGGCTCAAGATGTTCGCCGTGAACTGCCTCCAGACATGGTGAAAGCCATTGATCTCGAAGCAGAAGTCTCTTTTATTGCGTTTAGTATTGGCGTGACCGTGGATCTAGAGCAATTATCTCTTGCCAAAGAAGAAAAAACCGCGAATACAATGCAATAACGCGTACAAGATACACTTCCTCCAGTCTCTTTCAGTAGGGCTGTGTAGCGCATGCGTGTTGGTAGCTACTGCCATCCCTCAAGAGATGGGGGATTTATTTCGTCAGCTGTTCGCTGGGCTCGATCCTTCGTCGAGACTCGGTGCTGAAGGGCGTCACTCCTCATTTGAATTTCTTGAAAAATCTGTTCCTGGTTTACGCCTAAAACTTGTCCTTCCTCTACGACAATGCGTCCATCTACGATGACCATATCCACGTCGTCTCTGGTAGCAGCATGAACAAGGAGATAGATAGGATCGGTGACAGGACACATATTAAAGGAATCAAGTCGAATCACGACAAGATCCGCTTTCGCGCCTTTAGCGATTCGTCCCAAGTCGGGGCGCTGCAATGCTCTAGCTCCGCTTAAGGTTGCTGAATTGAACAGATCTTTGGCGGTTGCGACGGTGGGAGAGGCTTCAACGACTTTTGAGAGGATTGCAGCGAGCTTCATCTCGCGAAACATGTCATAGGGCCAGGTGTCAAGACCTAACCCGACATTGATCCCTTTCCTGAGGTATTTAGCGTAGCTCTCCATGGCAATTCCATAACGGGCGAAAGGATGAGGACAGTGCACGACCGTTGTTCCAGACTCTGCGATAGCCTGCAGCTCTCGATGTACTGGGTCAGCTAATCCTACGCGGCTGTGTCCCGCTGGCATAATTGTATGTGCCGCGATAAAATTTGAACCTAGGAACCCGATTTTTTGAAGGAATTCAATTGCAGTCATACCATATCGTCTCATCATTTCTCTAAACTCGTGAACTGATTGGCATAGATGCGTTGTCATCAGGAAATTTTGCTCATTCGCTACTTTTCGGGTTTCCTTCAGCAATGCGGCACTACAGGTATCGACTTGAACAGGATACAGAATGGTTCGCACGCGATCGTTAAAGGAACCATTATATGTTTCAATAAAGCGTTTTGCCTGTTCGAGAGCTTGGAATCCCGGCTCCTCATCCCACCGCGCTCCATCATAATTCTCATAGGCGATATTATGACCATCAGGCGAATACCATGCTCCCGAGAGATGACCTTGTGGTAAATACGCTCGAATGCCGGCTTGTCCCACGAGATCAACCGCTTCATTAGTTAATGCATCCACAGCTCCTAACTCGAGAATCGTCGTCACACCGCCCCGCAGCATTTCCGATAATGAGTATTGAAAGGCGATACGATTATCTGCAGGTGTTTTTGAAGCCGAGAAAGGACCACCTCGATCGTACAAGTCAGAGTCAAAAAATGTGCGGCTGCTTCGATCTCCTCGAAACCCCCGCTCGAATGGCGCACCAACCATATGGCTATGAAGACAGATGAGCCCAGGAATAATTATTCGGTTCCGAGTAGTGATAATTCTGTCGAGTTTTTCTGAATACGTTTTTCCCACGTGTATTATAGTGTTATTTTCGTAAACAATAATCCCATTTTGCAGTAACCTATGTTCATTGCCATCATATGCCACTATCAACTTTGCTTTAATTCCAGTTCTCACTATCGATCCCACCAATGTACATTCCATTCACCCTTCGGGTTTCGGTATATAGTTATCGGTCACCAGCGCGCGCTGGTTTGTTTACTCATTAGCTTTCGGTATCAGCAGTTAGACATATACCCAGCCATTCGATTCATTAAAAAGACTGCTACGTGTACCGGCGTTTAACACTGTGCTCACATATGGTTTACATGCGTTATACGCTCGACGTATTCGATGTAGAATGCTCGGAAAGGATGGATCGGATTGCAATGAGGATTTCATGATTATGGCAGACTGGTTAAGTAGGCTATTCAATTCTTGATCTGTAATTTTGTTATTCTGTCGAGCGCGAACGAGATTGCTTTCGAAGTAGTTACGAAGTATAAGAGGACTCCATGGGATCTTTTCGCTACTGAACACTCTATGAATCTCATTTTCAATGCGATTTGTCAGCAAGAACTGATCCCATGACTGCAAATGAGTGCTTTGTCGATCACTACAGTATATCAAAGGTGATGAAGAGGATAGAACTTCTCCTTCGTGCATTCGTTGACTGAGATATTCATTGATATAGATAAGCCCCTCTTCACATATACCTGCATAACCCTGAGTGCTCTGTTTATTCAGCGTTGGCCGAATCTTGAAAATCGCGGGGTATTCAGTAAATTGTAATCCTGCTGATGTGATCTCACTGTCACAGAAATCGCTGATAAGTAAACCATCTGTTCCATCAACTGATCCTAAAACCCATGAACGTATTCCTGAAAAAGCCTGTAATGCAATTAATACTCGACAACGAGGTGTCGCTGCTCCAATGACCTGACTTAGCTCCAACTTATTGAGAATATGTGTCCTCGTAGTACCCAGAATACTCGCCTTTTCTAGACTATTCAGATAGGCTTGCCCAGGCGACTCATATAAAGCACGTGTCACGTACTAATTCACGCTGGCTCTTCCTCGCGTGATCAATGCGTTAATATTTACTTATTGTATACTTACTATCTGTGATTATTAGAATGGCTGATGAGAACGAATTCAAAGATGCGATCATTGAGTTAAAGTATGAAGAGATCAGGGACATGGTGCAATCCGCCTTGAAGAATGGCGTTAATCCCCTTGAGATCTTGAATAGTTTAAAGCGAGGGCTTGACGTTGTCGGGGAACGCTACCATAACAAAGAATATTTTTTATCTGAACTCTTCATGGCAGGAGAAACGATGAGTGCTGCCATGGAAGTATTGACTCCAGCTCTCGCAGCTACTCGGAGCGAGGATCAAGACGCAGTGGGCACGGTGGTGCTGGGAAGTATTCAAGGCGACGTTCACGATTTCGGGAAAAACATTGCCAAAATCTTTCTCACTGCCTCAGGCTTTAATGTACATGATCTTGGAGTTGATGTCCCACCCCCAACATTCGTGGACGTTGCCATCGATATGAATGCCGATATAATAGGAATCTCCGCGATCCTTTCAGCGACACAACCGGTCAGTCAAGATGTTGTGAATGAATTACAACGTCGTGGAATTCGAGAGCAATTCAAAGTGATTTTAGGGGGAACAGGAGTGACGAAACGAGCAATCCAAGAATATGGGGTTGATGAAGCCGTTAATGATGCCACGGATGGCGTGAACATCATCAAACAGTGGCTTGGGGGCGAATCATAATGACACCACGTGATCGACTCTTAACCACACTGCGTCATCAAGAACCGGATCGTGTACCAACTACTGCACGACTATGGTTAGATACTCGTCTAAAACTCCGACAGCATTATGGCGTCGACTCCGATGAGGCACTTTATGCGATCATGGGCATCGATAATGGCGCAATTACCGTGCAGCCGCTGACCGCCACCGATTGGACCCCACCGCCTGAATATATCCAATTCTGCGAACTGATCGGTTATGAGCTACACAGTCAATATTCCACATATGAGGAATGGGGAATCCAGCGCAAACTCGGATCTAAAGGCAAATCAGTGCTTCGCCAGTTCTACTTCACCCTTCATCCCTGGGAATCTTTCACAACCCCTCGTGAAATCAAAGACGCCGTAATTCCAGATTTATCCGCCAAAGGTCGATTTGACCAAGCAAAACAAGTTATCAAAGAGAAGAAAGAGACAAATGTAATCTGGGGAGGCCTTGGCCACATCCTTTGGACCAAAGGCTGGGAGCTTCGTGGTATGATGCAACTGATGAAAGACCTTCATACAAATCCACCAATGGCTAATGCCATATTAGACAAGCTCATGGAACACAATCTTGAGAAAGCTGATCGATTACTCGCTCTCGGATGCGACGGTCTCAGTGTATCTGAAGACTGGGGTAACAATTATTCCATGTTTATCAATCCAAAACTTTGGAGAACCTATTTCAAACCACGGTATGAAACGCTTTTTCAGAAAGTCAAGCGGCAAGGAAAATACATCTTTTTCCATAGTGATGGGAATATTACTCCAATTGTGGGCGATCTTGTGGAGATCGGGGTTGATAGCTTAAATCCTATTCAACCCGAATGTATGGACCAACGAGCCATTAAACAGCAGTATGGCGATAAGATCACAATAGACACCGGGCTCTCCAACCAACACACGTTACCCTTTGGTACAACCGACAAAGTCAAACAGGAAACACTTCTCGCTATCAAAGATCTAGCTCCTGGAGGAGGTTTTGTCTATGGAACAAGCCATTTTGCGTTATACGACGTTCCTGTTGAAAACGTGATCGCATTATATGAAACGCTCAAAGATTATGGCTCATACCCTATTCATATACCCAACTAGTTCGCTGACGCAATCTTCTCCTCTTTTTTCCTCTTATCAGGTACGAGTTACCGCTATCGTGTCATACACTAGCTATATCAATCTTTGCAGATTTTGGGTTGTGATCTTCCCCACTTCTTTCACAGATAGATCTCGTAATTCCGCAATCTTCTGAACGACCTGCAAAACCTGATCAGGATGAACCGAATCTGTTTCAGTCAGTAACCATTCCAATGGAACGTGTTTAATTATCTCTTTCAACGTCTTGTTCTCTTCAGCCAGGATTCCTCGGAGTCCAACACTGAGAAAAATACCTAAATCAACACATCTCTCAGCATATGCACGCTCCTTTGTGAAGCCATGAATCGCTACTCCACTCTCCACACTCTCCATTTTCTCAAGAATATCTAGCATCTCCTGCCCCGGGATCCGATCATGGATGAACACCGGTAAATCCGCTTCCTTCGCGAGCCGAAGTTGATCCTGAAATACTTGCCATTGAATCCGATTATCCACATATTCATATACATACTCGCCAGCAGAGTTGCGTCGACCCACATAATCCAGACCTACTTCACTGACCGCGACAACTTCAGGTTCAGCTACCAGCTTTTTGAGTTTCTCAAAGCCGTTTTCAGGATACCTATCCGCGGCATAAGGATGGTGGCCAACACAAGCTTTGACTGCCGGGTATTTTTGCGCTATTTGTACAGCTTGTTCCGAAGACACAATATCAAAGCTAGCGTTGAGTACAAGATCAATCTTTTTCTCTTTAACAAGTTCCATTAGCCGATCACGCGCTTCCGGTGCTACGTTCTGTAAGTGACAATGACTATCTGAAAACAACATCATTCCCTCTCTCTTATGGATCAATAAGTTAGACTCAATAGTAGAGTCAATTACCTTGTTACATATAACTCGTCTGTGGCTCTTATTCGTCGCGCACAGACTCGCTCAACCTTGAAACACAACGTATAGGCGTTAATTGCAGATTTCGATATTGGACAGCTTTGTGATCGCCTTGAAGCATAATTGGACCTGGATCTCCCTCACATGAATCGAGAGCGCCACCTGTCAGACCAGGAATTTCTTGTTCTTCAATTATGATCTTCCCATTGTATGTAATAGTGATGTATCGCCCAATGAGTGTGATATCGCAGCTATTCCAATTATCAACGGGTTTCGTTGCCTTGACGGTAGGCGCTATGAATCCATATATTGATCCCGATGTACGTAGACCTGGCTCTCGTTGGTGGTCGTCCACAATCTGCATCTCATATCGTCCCCGTAAATAGATTCCACTGTTACCGGAATCAGGAATTTTAAACTCAGCATGAAGTGTGAAGTTTGTATACTTCTGTTTCGTTATAAGATCCCCACTGGGAGGTGTATTTATCAATACCCCGTTTTGTAAACGCCATCCGTCTGGTCCACTGGGGTTACGTAAAAACCAATTCGAGAGATCGCTGTTAATCAGATTTATTGGTTCACCCCATTCAATGGGTCTTTGATACTCCAATCTCGGCGCTGGTTCTGCATGGAACGAAACCCAATTGTCGTGTGCGTCATTTGTAGTTCCTATTATTGAGTTCTCGCGGACTGTTCCTGTAAAAATGAGGTTTCCTTTATGTTTCTCGTATTGCGGGGGAAGTTGGAACGAGAGTTCCTGGGCTTCATAGTGAATGGTTTCAATAGGTCTCGCACTTCCTTCTATCCCAACATATCTACCACCCAGTTTACCATTAACCTGGGTAATTTCAAACCATGCTGCATAAGGACCTTGATGCCCGTGGATTGTGACATCCCATCGTCCAATAACCATTCTTCAACATCTCATCTAGATTGAATATTCACGATCCATTTAAGCAAAGTCTCTTCTCACCAAGATACAGTTCTAGAAAGTGAGCTTTCACTTTTACGCTTTAACACATATCTCATACAGGAGAATAGATACTCATATACTGAGAAGAAATGACTATTAGGTATAGAGTCGATATCCCTCGTTACTACTAGGGATGAGATGGAGAGAGTGCGGATCGCGACGTTATGTCATATTCTCAAAGAGTCGAGCCTGTTACTCCAAAAAAAATCGGCTGGGTTATTCGGTGCGGGAAAGTGGAATGGTGTTGGAGGAAAATGTCTTTCTACTGAAACTCCAGAACTCTGTGTAATCCGCGAGGTTTATGAAGAAACAGGATTAACGGTCCGATCTATTCAACATCATGGCGTGCTTACATTCACCTTTGGTTCACAGGACTCTGGCGAATTGGTGGTTCATGTGTTTTCAACTCAAGATTTTGAAGGAAGTATCCGTGCAAATGACGAAGGCCTTCTCCAATGGTTTGCTTTTGCCGATATTCCTTACCACTCAATGTGGCTTGATGATCGATATTGGCTCCCACTCATGCTAACCGGGAAACGATTTCAAGGTGTATTCCGTTTTAATCTAGAGGGCACTGTGATCCGCGAGTGGAACTTGAGTGAGATTAGTTAGTATGAGTAGAAACCGCGCTCGCTCAATTTTACGAGCCACGGATACACTTGTAATGATCGCTTGATTGGTTTCATTTAAGATATCAACCATTAATCTCGCGTTGTGGGCGCTAGATAATCAGGAAGGAGATCTTCGACATCACGTACAGTGGGAACAAAGTAGCCACTGATGCCCACTAAGATACCAAGTAAACCGGTTAAGAAAAACATCAATGCCATTCCGGCACCCGGACCGACCCCAATCACCCCACCAAAAATGGGCGCTAAAAACCCATCATTAATCATAGCTGGTTCAAATACTTGGTCTGCAAGAGGACCAGACAACAGCATAGCTACCGGTGCGCTGATTTGAGCGATGAGGCTTCGAGTGGCAAAAACGCGTCCCTGGACGTCAGGTTCAACTTTTGCTTGCCAGATTGCCTGACTGGATCCATTCAGAATTGGGACACAAAACATTGTGAGAAACGTGGTGAGGGCCCAAGATGGCAGATTCCGACTTAATCCAATCGTCGTCATACCACACATCGCAAGAGTCATGCCAAGCAACACTCCGTGTATTTTTCGTCGAGGTCCACCCCAAATACTTAAGATTATACTGCCAACAAGGCCGCCTGCCCCGAGGGTAGACTGCACAAGCCCAAGCATAGCACTATCGTTACCCGATCTGGCGAGAATCATAGGAGAAAAAAGAGTGACAGCAAAATTAATCACAAGGTTGAGAGTGAAGAAAATGAATTGAAGACCAAGCAAACTAGGCCGAGCCTTAATATACCGAAAGCCAAAACTAGATTCCGCCAAAAGACTTCCCCGACTTGTTTCTCCCACTTCTGACATAGCAGGGCGTGGAAAGATAACAAATAACAAAGTAAATAGAGCTACACAAAATGTGACAACATCAATCACAAGGATACCTCCAATACCGATAATTGGCAATGCCAAAGCGGCAATAATGGGTGAAATAATACTCGATCCAAACTCAGCCATTGAGAGCAATCCACTTGCACGCCCATATTGCTCTTTTGACACCATCAAGGTGACTGTCGCCGAGTACGCAGGAAATTGAAATGCGCTAAAAAAACCTGTAACGGCACCAGTAATATACAAATGCCACACTTCCAGCTGCCCTGTACTGAAGAGGAAGAGAACCACTAACGTGGACGTAACCGCAGCGAAATCACTTAACATCATAGCTCGGCGACGATCCCAGCGGTCAATCAGGGCTCCAGCAATGGGACTGATTAAGATAGCGGGAGTAAATGAAAAAAACCCAACTAAGGCTAGTGCCGTTGCCGTTCCCGTGACTTGCCACGCCCAAATAGTGAACGCAAACCGCGTCACACCGGTCCCTATAAGTGACACTACTTGACCGACCCAAACTACCAGAAACGCAGAGAACCCTACTGGTCGAGACGGCATCATCATCAGCTATTAAATTGAGTGTTCCTACACGCTCCTCCAGCTACAAATAGATTACGGATATAGTCTAAGCCATACCTCTCAGATCACACGTCGAAATCACGTCTTTTTAGATAAAGAATATAACAAAGTAGGGGGGTTCTATCAAGAAATCTCTGGGGTTTCGTATGCGTGTATTTGTTCTCATTAATACTGATCTTGGTTTCATGGAAGCGGTTCGACAAACACTACTCTCAATAGAGGGTGTTACCGAAGTGCATTTACTCTATGGTGAGTACGATCTTCTTGCCATTGTACGTGTAGAAACGATGAAACGATTGAAAGCAGTTATCGGTTGGCAGATTAGAAAAGTTCAGAATATTCGAGCTTCTCAAACTCTTATTGTTATGGAGTACGACTAATTAGATCCAACGTTTTCTTATTTCATCACACTTTAGCGAAATATTAAATTCACGAAGCGTTCTTCAAGAGGTAGAAACGCTAGTTAGGAGCGTGTTTGCGAATTTTTGATTCCCTCCTCTTCATTGATAGGTAAAAGGGTGGTTCTGAGACCTTTTTCTAAAAGGGATCTGTCTCTTGTACAGCAATGGTCTCAGGATCCGGAACTCCGAAAAATGACAGGGCAGATATCCGCATTCACTCCAACACAGGCTGAACAGTGGTATCGCGAAATGTCTGCTGATCCAGATCGATTATGGTTTACCGTTGTAACGCAAAAGGACAATCGTGTCATAGGGGACGCAGGTTTAATACGAATGGTTTCAGCTTGGAAATGCACGGATATAGGAATTATCATTGGTGAAAAAGATGCGTGGAGGCAGGGTTACGGTACCGATACGGGTCGTACTTTATTACATTATGTTTTCGATATCTTAAGGTTCCACCGTATTGGAGTTGGTGTTGTAGGATTTCATACTGCTGCATTACGGTTTTGGGAGCATTTAGGCTTTAAGAAGGAAGGTGTTTGGCGTGATGGATACTATTACAACAATCAATACAGCGATTTTATTATGATGAGCATCCTTGAAGAAGAATATCGACAGCAATATCGAGCAAGTTAACTATACCTGTGCAGGTTCAGGGTGGAAGCAGGCTCGCGCACTTGATGTAAACGTTATCGCTAGAGACGACTTCTCTGAGGAGGGTTCAGTGTTTCTTCTTTTACTCGCCCAATACCGAGACCCGGTTCCTGTGAAGGGATAATATATCCATCTTCAATTGTGAATGATTTTTCAAGGAAATCAGAGTAGATGTTATCCATAGCTTCTTCTCCCGTCATGGTAATGAAGAGCCGGTTGAATTCCTGCGCGAGAAAATTTGGTGAACACACATCGAGCTGAATGTTCGCTGCACAGTTTACTGGACCACAATACATCCATGGCGCGATCTGGGCATTATATGCTTCCGCCATCACCGCAATCTTCTTCGATTCAAGTATTCCATTCTGTCCGACAGATATCTGAAGAATCTGGGCCGCTTGCTCCTCAAGAAGAGGACGAAACTCCCATTTAGTATGAAGGCGTTCTCCTGTAGCGATGGGAACTGTGGTATGTTGGGCTACTCGTGCCATCTCATCGACATTTTCTAAAGGTACCGGCTCCTCAAACCAGAGACAATCATATTTTTCTAAAATTTTAGCGAATCGGATGGCACTGTGGGTATTTAATTGGCCATGCGTGCCCATCGCGATGTCACAGTCATCGCCGACCGCGTTCCGCATACTTTTCAGTGCAGTGTCAGTATATCGTAGTTCTTTCAACGTGACTGCTCGCGGTCGAAACCGCATAGGAATCGGATCAAACTTAAAGAGGGTAATCCCATGATCCACCATATTCGCCGCTGCGGCTCCTGCTTTTTCCGGATCATCACCCCGCTTCCATCCAACAAGATAGGAATATGCACGCACTTTCTTGTTTTTCACGCCACCAAGCAGCCGATAGATGGGTTGTTTCAAAGCTTTTCCAATTATATCCCAACAAGCCATCTCAATTGATCCGACGACTTGACCATGGAAGGAACCTGGATGCTGAAAAATGAAACCTCCTTCGCCTTTATAGAGCGATTCCCAGATCGCTTCGATGTTAAATGGGTCACGTTTTAATACAAAACGTTCGCCATACTCTTCAATTGCCTTTGTAAGAGCGTACTCCCGATTATATGGAGCAGGACACTCGCCCCATCCCTCAATCCCATTATCCGTCATAAGTTTACAAAACACGAAGTTGGGATAGCAACCTCGGCGGGGTGGCGGATTCCCGGCAATATAAGTCTTAACACTAGTTATTTCCATAATGTGACACCCTGATGTTTGGTCATAATGAATGGTTTTTTCTATCTTATATTATTTGATAATGCTAAAGGAATTTGTTGTTGGTACGCGCGTGTGTTTGTTTGGGTGTTCAAATGTATATTTTAAAATGTTTCTGTCGGGTTTGATTAAACCGAATCTTTATAAACTGTCTTCGATGTGACTTCAATCTTAATGTCTGACGAAAAATCTCGTTTTGTCAGCAAAGTCGCGGTGTTCACCGCATTGACTGCAGTTCTAGATGCACTTATTATTCCTCAACTATCTTCAGGGGTCTGGTTTGGCTTGGTATACCTGATTGTACCCGTGACCGGAATTCTCCTTGGTCCTTGGATGGGTTTTCTTTCCACTCTGATTGGTGTCTTCGTGGGTCACACAATCAGTCCACGAGGTCTTGAAGAGTTTCTCTTCACACTTGGAGCTCCAATAGGAGCCTTAATGTGTAGTTTCCTTTATCAGAAGCGATGGATCCCTCTCTTTGGGTTTTTTACTGTGTTATTAATGGCGTATTTTCTCACTCCGATTGCGCAAGAGTTGCCGCTTTGGGGGATGTGGGATGTCTATATCGCCTACTTCCTCTTGCTACTAGTAATCGGAATATTACATCTGAAATCTCATTGGTGGGAAAATAACTGGGTTCGTTATAGTTTAAGTGCATTCATTGGATTAGAAAGTGATGTGTTGTTTCGCATCTTTCTCTTTATTCCAGGAGGCACCTATCAATCTCTTTATGGATTACCAGTGGAGATCTTAGCAAGTATTTGGGTTGCAGGGGCGTTCATTACACCGATTAAAGTGGGAGTCTCCACGCTTCTAACAACTTTCATTGGACCACGTCTTGAGGCTCTTCGTTGAGAACTACGCTCTTTTGTAACAACTGAAGAGTTAGTAACAGGTGACTGTTAGCTAGCTAATATCGCCATGTTAATGATTGTATTCCTTATTTCGTATGTGCGATGTTAAGTAGCTTGTTTTAAAAAAAAGAGGGTGGGATCAGTAGGTTTCGCACCAAACTTCAAAATAGCTTCTCGCATGATCACAGATAGGGCACTTGTCGGGTACTTTCATCCCTTTATAAATGAATCCGCAATTGCGGCACTTCCACTGGACTGCTTCGTCTTTTTTGAAGACTTTAGTTTCTTTTACGTTGGCGAGTAATTTTCGGTACCGTTGCTCATGTGAGCTCTCAACTCTTGCTATTCCACGAAAGGTTCTTGCGACAGCTTTGAATCCTTCTTTCTCAGCAACTTCAGCGGAATCTGGATAGAGGGTGCCCCACTCTAATTTTTCACCATCTGCTGCTTCTTTTAAGTTGTCAGCTGTGGAGCCAATTACTCCAGCAGGGTAGGCTGCAGTGATCTCGACCATGCCGCCTTGGAGATGTTTGAAAAATAGTTCAGCGTGCTCTTTTTCGTTATCAGCTGTTTCGAGAAAGATGGCGGCTATCTGTTCATAACCTTCTCGTTTGGCTGCACTAGCGAAGAATGTGTATCTAGTTCGAGCTTGGGATTCTCCTGCAAAAGCAGCTAATAAATTTTTCTCGGTCTGACTTCCTTTTAATTCCATGTCATCACCGCGATAGATATTATCAAAACGTTACGTGAACTTATTCTTTGTTAAATCGAAGAGGGGGCAATCAAAGGGTGAGGCCGATATTCTCTAGATATTTTCTCGCTGCACGGCGGTTTGCTAAGAATTGGTTGGTTGGCTGCTGTTTTTCGTAATCATAACATTGTTGATGAGACTTGAAAAAGAGATGGGGATTGGAGTAGAGGAGCATCCGTGGATCTTGATTGGTGCTGAATGATGTGAGACGTTCGTGTTGAATTCTTTCTAAAATCTCATCCAGTTCCATTAACGAGAGATGAGATTTCAAGGTGGCATCAGAGATTTCCACAACCCATTGCACTGTCGTTGGAGGGGGCGTTCGTACGCAGCGGAGATTCACGCCTAGAATGGTTCCTCGGATAGTATCTCTGGCTGTCCATAAAAGATTTTCAACTGATACCTGATCGGTCACGCGGCCACCGCTTCCAGCGCCTGCATTCATAATTGTATTTTTATGTCGAGATAATGCCGTGTGTACTGCGAAGCTACACCATTTCTCTCTGGCTCTCTCTTCATCGCTTTTCCGAGGAGACCTAATTGAGTGAAGCGCCCAAGGACTTTGACGTAATCGGTCAACACTGCCTTGATATTGCACCGCATCATGATATACCATCCACGCTGCAATATTTCGCACCACCGCTTCAATCATAGCACCTTCCCATCCACCCGCAAACCCGCCTACAGCTCCCCCCACTCCTCCATTTTGGCGAAAACAGCCATATTCCTCATAATAGATTGCTGCGGCGATAAGTTCTGATTCAACTTTGAGATCTGGTAATACTGAAAGTAAAATTCCATCACTGGATCGTAACCCCCGCTGCTCATCCTTTGGCGCGATGAGTGCCGCCGCTGTCGTGAGGATCGGGTAATAACACAGCGCTAGTCCCGCTCTTCCTGCTAGCTGGACGCCAAGGCGTGTTCGTTCAATGGCTTTTCGTGCGGCGTAGACAACAAGTGGGTTACCGTGGACTTCGCGACCCATGATCTGATGGTAATTGAAGCCCTCGAGAAAGTCGACGCGGAGCACCTGGACCAGTTCCTTCACCATCTGCTCCAGCGGCATCAATGCCTCATTCCACGCACTATGTCCGCCGGTACTAATATTGGGGGGTCTCGGATCTTCAACCGTTCGTTGTCGGAGTGTACGGACATCTCGATCTGTTCCAATTGATAATTCTGACGGCGCTTCTTTACAGGCTTCTTTCACTTCGTTTTCAGTAAAACGTATCACACGATTTGTTGTAACACAATAGACCCCTATCTCACACAAGTAGTCAATTGCTGCAGCGAAGAGGCGATTGGCATAATTTTGATCCACATCGTACGGATTGTCGAAAGCGGGGATCTCTAACTGATGTTTTTTTGTTAATTCCTTCATTTTAGCAAACATGCCAAGATTCCATTCTTTTTCCGCTAACTTGGGGCCCTGTTGGCTTCGTTCGGCTACCTCCAGGAGACTAATCACTTCTTGCACCTGTCGCTGTAGAGTGACCTTCAGTGAATATGAAGCTTGTGACGGGAATGGGCAGAGATACTATTATGCGCGTGCATTTCTACACTAAGAGAATTCAAGGCTAGCTTGGTAAACCGTCATAATAGACTTAATTATCCTCCTTCAACTATGGGAGAAAGAATGATTTTTTCACTTGAAGCATCAAAACTGAAGATCTGTCGAGGAATGTTATCTGATCGTACTGCAAAAGCAAGCCATCCTTGCTTGATATATTGATTGAATCGTTTCTTCGCGGCCTCCACTTCGCTGATACTGTTTGTATTCCAGGTTAATACAACGAAAGGTGATGTGTCATCAAGAATATCTATGGGTAACGTTGTCACATCCAGATAAACTACTGCTATTAAACACGTATCGGCCTCGATA
The DNA here is from genome assembly GCA_026014905.1 of Candidatus Bathyarchaeota archaeon. Next base: position 1,270 of record JAOZHK010000120.1, on the reverse strand, counting down.
TATCTTTATAACTAAAGAATATCTTTCCTTTTAATCTAATTGGAGTTTTATAGCTACCCAGCTAGCTAGCTAGTTGAGAACACAGCTACTCGAAAGAATACGCAGGGTCGAAGTGGATCCAAGTGATGATGACTCCTAGCGCGCGCATAGCTTAAGAGACGAATGAGGGAATGATGGCGTTGTCGAAAATAAAGGATGTTAAAGAATTTGAGTATCCGCCTACAGTAACATTAGGTGGCGTATTGAAAGGTCTTTGGCAAACATCGAAACTAGATGTTCTCTTCCACACCCTACGCGCGCGCGTAATAGATTCTTGTTCACCATTCTCTCCCCCTTTGTGAACATTGGGAAGATCCACTCAGACACTATGCAACGGGGATTCCAAGCATTAAATCACTATTTGAGTCAGAAATAGCGCACTAGTGATGGAGTACAATTCCATCTCCTTTATCATACACTGTGAATTAGCTGGGTTTAGAGGCTTTTCAACTTCAAGCTGGAAGCCTCTCTGAAGTTAGTTAGCTACACGTATATTTCATAATCTTCGCTATTATCTCTTGTTCACTCGTTATGTTGAATACGGACAAAAGGTGTATGAGTGACGCGCTCTATCGTATTTAGTAGGGAATCGATGTATGCTGGAAGCCCCATTCTTCAAGAGAGTACAGCGTTTTCAGACATTCGAAACCCCGAGTGGTCCAATCAAAACACCGATCTTATACCATGACGTACATTCAATGTGGGTCTATTTCTCTGCCCCAATTCACAAAGTCCGTGCCCTCCTTCCATCAAACAGATTGCAGCCAATTTCCATGGGAAACGGGAATGCACTCTATGGCGTCGTCTGTTTTGAGTATCGCGATACAACCATCGGCTCTTACAATGAAGTGGGTATTGGGGTCCCCTGCAGGTTTGATCCCTTGATCAATGTGCCGATTCTCCCCGCGCTCTTTAACCGATTCTTTTCTGTTGGGTTCTATGTACATCATCTGCCTGTGACCACGCAGATAGCGTACGACGCTGGGGTCGAGATCTGGGGATTACCCAAATTCATCGCGCAGATCACGTTTGAAGAAACCCCCAAGTGGCGACGATGTGTGCTCCACGCTGATAGTCACGAGATCTTAACCCTTGAGGTCACAAACACGCTCCACGATCTCAAGTCTGAAACCTATGATTTTCAGACATTCTCGGTGAAAGACAAGTTCTTGCTTAAGACGCCCGTTCAGTCTCAAGGACATGTCTGGACCTCACGAAAAGTGGATAGCAC
>JAOZHK010000255.1 GCA_026014905.1 Candidatus Bathyarchaeota archaeon | reverse complement strand
CGGGAGCTGTGTATAAATTGGTTTGCTTTCTGCGAGTATACGTGTGTTTGCTGGAAACTGTTGAATAATTGTTCCTCGGTAGTCATATGCAGTACAAATTTGGAGTTTCTCGAAACCACTCAAAACATCCAATTTGGTTAGTGCAAGGCTTGTAACTCCGTTAACTCTTATTGAATAATTAACCATCACAAGATCAAGCCATCCACATCGTCGAGGTCTTTTCGTAACCGTTCCATATTCTCCTCCTCTTTCACGAATCGTTTCACCGAGTAGTCCGTAGATTTCAGTTGGAAACGGTCCTTCACCCACTCGGCTAGTATAGGCTTTGACCACTCCTATGATCTGTGTGATGTGGTTTGGTGGAATCCCTGCACCAGTACATGCACCTCCAGAGACTGCGTTCGATGAAGTTCCGTACGGATAGACCCCATAATCTACGTCCAAAAGAGTTCCTTGTGCGCCTTCCAACAAAATCCGTTTATTGTTTTGAATCGCGCAATATACCGTATGGAGGGCGTTATCAATATAGGGACGTAGTTTTTGACCATAGGTTAAATATTTCGTCAGTAACGTTTGATGCTCGAGGTTGGTCTCGGAACCATAAGCTGAAAAAATCTTCTCTTTAAGTGGAATAAACGTATCTAGTTTTTCAGAAAGCACCTTTTCATCGAGTAAATCGCAGATTCTCACCCCAAAACGTCCAACTTTGTCGCTATAACAGGGACCGATTCCTCGTTTCGTTGTCCCTGCACGAAGAGAATTCTTCAGAGTTTCCTCTAATTCGTCTTGAACTTTATGATAGGGAAAAACCAAGTGAGCACGGTCGCTAACAATGATTTGTGCAGGAATCACTTCTCGTTCCCGAAGTGCTGTGATTTCAGAGAGTAGAACTTCTGGATCAATCGCCATTCCATGACCAAGAATAACAGTTTTCTCGCTTCTCAGAACTCCTGAGGGGAGTAAACGGAATGCAAATTTCTCATTTCCTATCACAACGGTATGTCCCGCATTGGCTCCCCCATTATATCGGACAATAATGTCTACATTATCACTATAATAATCAACTATCTTCCCTTTTCCTTCATCCCCAAATTGCGTGCCAACAATTACTGTACATGACATCATAAATGACCTATTTTCTATACAATCAAGGTTTCACACACGAACAATTCTCATTTCGAATTGCTTCTCAGGCTTTACTTAGTTGAGTGAAGGATAGATATAAGTTTTTGACTCTGACTTTTCTTATGGTGTAATCTGCGCAAGCTTCGAACAGGTTCATGTAAATGTTATGAAAAACTAAATTACACGTGTTAGCGAAAGTATTTAGTTTACCCGCCCTATTTTTTGTATCGTTTAATAAACCAATTCGCAAACTAGATCGATCGGCGTACCCAATATGAGGATCACTGTATGCAGAAAAGTAAAGCACTCATCAATCCCTCATCAGACTCCTCATTAGCTTTAATTCAAGAAGCTCTCGAGCATAATCGTACACTTGTCATCGCTGGGTTGTGTAATGTTCAGTATCGAGGTCGGGCTACTTCCACTCTTGAGGATGGGGAACGGTTACTATGTATCAAGGCTGATGGCAATGTATTAGTCCATCGCCCACGGGGACTCGAACCCATTAATTACATGTCCTCATCTTCCGATTCAATGGCCGATCGTAAGACTTCAGGTTGCTTCTTTCATTCGACTCTTGCGGGAAATCAGCTAGTTATTACGGTTCTTAACCGAAAGCTCAGGGAGCAGCTGAAAATTACATTTACGAATATCTCAGCGATTCTGAGTTTGGATTTTGTTGATAGTGGGGCTTTTTACTTATATGCAACGGAAAAAGATATGCAACGCGCTATTCTTCTCAAACCCGCTCTTATCGAAGAAGGTTTTCGTGTGATCAACTATGAGAAGAGAATCGCACCAGGTTTCATAGATGTATATGGTATAGATTCTCAGGGACAGTTTGTAGTGGTTGAAATTAAACGGAGAACAGCTAATAGAAGCGCAGTAATGCAATTACAAAAATACTTAGATGTAATTCGCGGTGAACGAAGTGACCAAGTAAGGGGAATCATTGCGGCTCCGCGCATATCAAAAGGCGTACAACAATTGCTTGTAACTTTAAACATTGAATTTAAACTGGTTGATCCAAAAACATGTGCTGAATTACTTGACAAAACGAGACAGCGGGATACATTGGATCGCTATTTTAAGGGAACTTGATACTTTGATTTATACTGAAATTGTTTGTTGAAGAGAGTTCGAACACGATCAAGCGTATCAGCAGAATCTGGGCTTTTATCTCTTCTTATGCGAGTTATCCGAGCGAATCGAAGGGCGAATCCCGATGGGTAAGTGGGGCTTTGCTGAATTTCATTAAATGTGACTTCTACCACAATTTCAGGTCGTACAAATACAGTAAATGGCGTTTCACGGAGTTTTAATTGTTGTAATTGAGAAGTTATCTCTCGAAATTCTTGATCGGTCAGTCCTTTAAATGTCTTTCCAATACTCTGCAAGATTCCTGTTTGTAAATCATACACTGCCAAATGATAATTGCTTAGCCAGTTGGATCGTCGTCCATATCCCCAATCTGCCGCAACAATAATAACATCGAGGGTTTCAGCTGGTTTAACCTTAAACCACTTACGTCCTCGTACACCTGGAGAGTAAGAGCTATCCAAAACTTTCGCTACTATGCCTTCATGACCCGCATGAACCGATTCTTGAAGAAATGATCTCGCAATTTCAACTTTGTTGGTAAGGAGGCGGGGCGTCAGCATCTCCGATGTACTGATCTTTGACAGTTTTTTCCATCGAGTAGCATATGGTTCATCAATCAATAGGTTCCCATTTAAGTACAAGATATCAAACAGAAAGAGTTTTAACGGAATCTGTTGTTGCATTGATTTTATACGATGAACTCGCTTGAATCGCCGCATTAATACTTGGAAGGGTAATGGTTTTCCTACATCCCCATATGCAAGAACTTCTCCATCAAGAAGCGCTTCCGTGGCGCTGATGTTCTTTTTTACCAGATTACGGATCTCAGGTAAGCTATCAGTCACTTCTGTTAGTCGTCGGCTGTAGATTTTCACTTGATGGTGACGTATATGGATTTGAACGCGAGCCCCATCGAGCTTGTATTCGAACGCTATCTGTTCAGGGTGAGCGATGAATATATCATCCACTGAGTACATCATCTCAGCAAGCATGGGTTTAATTGGAGTGAAGAGTTCTAATTGCACGCCCTGTAAGCCTTTTTCACCGGAAATAATGGCTACCTGTGCGACTTTGCCAATATCTCCGAGCAACATATGCGCTCTGCGAACTAAGGCAATATCCGTTGATGAGAACTCTGCGATAGCTTCTAAGGTTATTCCTTCGACTACTCCAATGCGCAGTTCTCCCAGAAAAAGTCGAACCAAATATTTCCGTTCAAGAGGAGTAATGCGACTGAATAGTCCTCGCAATAGTTTCCTCTTTTTTGAGCGAGATCCTTTTCCTCGGGTCTTTGCAATGTCGCTGAAAACTTGACTCATTGCACGAAGAGTCAGGGGTGTAGACGTAAGAGTTAATTGTTGATCTTCTTGAAGTAAATCGCTAAGCATTCGGGAACCAATCTCGAGAACCCTATTGTCTGCTTGAGGAAAGATCTGACCTGTGATGAATTCAGTTGCAGTTAGAATTTCATTATGATCGAGACTCATGAGAAATGAGCTGATCAGCTTCTTTTTCTCATTCCGTTTTGATGTCTTTGCCAATTTCTCAAACAATCGTGCTAGATCTTGAAAGGTTGTTTTCCCTGACATCTTCCTCTCCCAATAGTTAGTGCAGTTTTTCTGAACAACAATTAGCCTGTTATCAATATTAATACAATAATTAATCAGGAATTAAAATGATCTGATCGTATTGATGAACAAAAAATACAAAACAGTGCTCAACCATATCTATACGACGCGGGGGTAGCCGAGTCAGGTCAAAGTTGATATACGCGCGCGTAAATCAGTGAAAGCGCAGGGCTTAGGACCCTGTCTCAAAGGGGTTCGTGGGTTCGAATCCCACCTCCCGCACCACACAATAACTCCCCACCTTTCTATGCACTCGAGTCGACATTGCAGGTTTAAACTCTCTTAGATAGAAACAACTTCCAAACTATTATGATACGTGCGCGTAAAGGTGTTCTTCTTCCAGCGAGTATTTTCGAGCGCGCGCTTTGGGCGACATGATAACAAGGAAGACCTTCACCAAGTTGGAGCTTTTCTTGGAGACTATTCAAAAGGGCGGATTCCATGCAGAGTGTAGTATTTTTTAGCTTTTTTATGATGTTAGCTACTTGTTAACAAATAGCACTCAAGTGTCTATAATTTATCTGCTATGCTGCTCTTGAAAACACACATATGTATGAAAATCAACAGATTATTTGAGAAGTCTTGTCAAAAATCATTTTTGCTCTTACACTTGTAACAATTGCTTTAAGTAATATCGCCCTTTACCACGGATTTAAAAAACTGACTGACAGTCCAAAAAAAGGTTCTCCTTAACAAGTTAAGACGAAAGTATAGCCAGCTAGCCGAGTTCTATAAAATGGGCTGCGGTTCGTAATGCCTAGCATGATGATGCTTGTGTAATAAGGGCATTATTTGCTTGGTGATTATCTCGATCTGTTGTCTGGCATTCCCAATAAACTGCTCCCGATTTGCTAAAATGTCTTCAATTTCAGCTCTTGATAACGGAAACTCTGGATTTGTGCCGAGTTTTTCAGCCAATGTGTTTGTTGATGTTGGTTCTTCACGTAGTTTTAGAGCTTCCGCCGTGGCATATTGTCGTATCATCGTATGAGCTCGTTCACGACCTAATCCTCGTGTCACTGCCTTAGCAAGCAATTCTGTACTTGCCATGAAAGGCATGTATCGATCAACTTCCGCTTGAATCTTGTTGGGATAGACTCCCATCTCGTTTAATACAGTTAGCATCGTTTCACATAATCCATCAGAAACATAAAACATGTTGGGGATAATGACTCGTCTGACAACAGAACAAGAAACGTCTCCTTCTTCCCATTGATCTCCCGAAAGACGTGATGCTCCATCAGCGTACATCTTCAATAATGTAGAGAAACCACAAATTCGCTCTGAACTACGAGTGTTCATTTTGTGAGGCATAGCACTCGACCCCACTTGCCCTTCTTTAAAACCCTCAGTTACAAGTTCATGCCCACTCATCAATCGCATACTTTTCGCAAAGTTTTCACAAGCACTACTTAAGAATGCTAGATGGGAAGCTACTTTATAATCTAATGAGCGGGGGTAAATTTGTCCGGGTGATACGAAAACTGCTCGGAATCCTAATGCCTCGGTAATTATCTTTTCGAATTTAGTGACTTGGTCTGGTGTGCCGAGCAAATGTAATAAATCAACTTGAGTTCCAACAGGGCCTTTCATTCCCCGTAAAGGGTAACTATTGATAAAAATTTCAAACTCGATAAGTGATGAGTACAGTTCTTCAGCCCACATCGCTAAACGTCGTCCGAGGACTGTTGGCTGAGCTGCTTGACGATGTGTTCGAGCTGTAATAATGATGTGCGCATATTGGTTCGCTTTTGCGATGAATTTGTCGAGAATCGCAATGTATTTATCAAAAATTATTTGAGACGCGCGAAGTGTCTGAATTTGCTCAACGTTGTCTGTAAGATCCCGACTGGTTAATCCTCGATGAATCAGCTGGAAACCTTCAGCTTCGAGATTAAACGCTTCAATGCGGGCTTTCACATCATGACGGGTTCGTTCTTCAATCTCACGAATTGAATTCAGATCTATTCGATCTTTTGCTTCTTCGTATGCTTGAATGGCATCCTCGGAAATGTCAACACCCAGTTTTTTTTGAGCTTTCAAGACCGCAATCCAGAATTCTCGTTCCAGCAGTATTCTTCCTTTCTCCGAAAAGATATCATTCATTTCTTTGGTTGCATACCTTTCTGAAAGTACATTCACATTAGGCATGATGATTCTACCTGGGTTATTCCTTTATTTCTACTCCTATAATTGAAGTGATTTCTATAACAGATTCAGTGCAATAATTTGCATATCGTGTAACATGGTCTCTCGGGATTTTTTACTATTCATTTGAACCTTTTTTGTCTCTGTAACCAATCCGAGGGGTTGTACTTTCGATAATCGAAGAGTGGTATCTCGCCATACAAATACGGGTATCTGTGAAACCTCTCCTATTACGCGGGGTCTCCATCTTCCTCTCGCTAGCCCTAATTCAAACAACATCCAATCTCGAATCGTTTTCCGCTGAAGAGCCTTTTTTGTTATAATCATAAACATTGCATCAGACTGGAATAAAGCTTGAATGATTAGGTAGAGAGGTTGATTCCGCAACTGCTCCGCAAACAGTGGATTAACCTGAGCTTGTTTAAGAGTAGTTGTAATCTCATCTACCCATTTATTTGAGATAAGACTATGAGCAATGAAGATCTGTGGTACCGCCCGCTGCCCAAAACCAACTGTCTGTGCTTCCCTCCTTAGGGTAATTACTGTCATTGAGGGTTTCTCCACATTAGAAATAGAGATAGCGCTTAAAGGCTTTTATCATGAGTTCAAGAAATTTATCTCTGAATTACTTGTACGCTACGCACATCGAAAATCTAGTGATTATGGGATCTATGTGACTAGAGTATCGAAAACAAGACATTTCTGAGGGAATCATAAATCTTACGACCCTGAGCAGTAATCTCACAATCCCCATCTTCCGCCGCTTTTACTAAGCTTTTTTCAATTAAATACAATAAATGTTTCAGAAAGTCGTCATAGCTTAATGTTGTTGCACGTCTCCAGATATGAGTTCTAGGTTGTGCTTCTGGATTATAGTAAAGATACTCCAGAATTTCAAATCGTATCTGTACAATCCCTTTCCTAGCTTGGGGCATCTAATGTTTTCACATATTACAAGTTATATCAACAATTACATTCCTTAACCCCTTATCTAACTATTGGTAATAGCTCGCGTCTTAACAATCACGTCGCTATAAGCTTCTTGTATAAGACTCTGAGAAGGCGGAAGCGGATTTATCAATCCTTATATTTATCCATAACACACACTTCATACTAAGTGACAATGTGACTTCACGGAAGTTAAAAGAATGCCTTATTGTCCAGAATGTGGGGGAGATATGCACTATGACTCCCAGGTTAAACGCAACGTTTGTAAAAGTTGCGGATTATCTCTAACTTTTCAAGAAATCGTGGAGCTACGTGATAAAAATCGACCCGATGCAACCGAAGAGGACGAACGGAAAAAAAAGCGAAAAGAATATCTTTCCTGGTGGTTCTCTCGGAGGGATTAACTTCTTCTATGCCCTTCATGGTCGAACTAATCTGTTTAGGTACCGAGTTATTAATTGGCAGAATCTTAAATACTAACGCTCATTGGTTAGCAAAAAATATCACCCAGCTTGGGGGGCAAGTGCAGAGAATAACTATCGCAGGCGATCAACTTCATGAGATCCAATCAGTAGTGCAAGACGCGTTGAATCGGAAACCTGCGCTAATTATTACAACTGGAGGATTAGGACCAACATTTGATGACAAAACTCTTGAAGCTGTTGCCCAGGTATTAGATGTTCCATTGACCATGCATTCTGATGCTTTACAAATCATTCGACAGAAATATCAGCAGTATGAACAAATTAGAAAAGAGAAAATTGTATTAACTTCCGCTCGGTTAAAAATGGCGCATCTGCCAAAAGATTCTCGTCCTCTCCCTAATCCTGTCGGAACAGCTCCAGCTGTTTTATCGTTTTCAGGGCCATCAACGATCATTAATTTACCAGGTGTCCCCTCTGAAATGAAAGCAATTTTTCAAGCTAGTATCATTCCACTCATAACTAAAGCGGTCGGCAATCTTCAATTCTTCGAAAAGAATCTATTGATTAAAGAGATTATTGAGTCCGCTCTTGCGCCTTTAATTGATCTAACTATGACACAACATCCTACAGTTTATATCAAATCACATCCGCAAGCAGCAGAACCAATTCCTATTATTGATCTCCATCTTTCCACATCAGCATCAGCTAAAAAAGATGCCATCAACAATTTGAATGCGGTGGAAATTTTCATAACGCGATTAATAACAGAAAATGGTGGGATAGTTCACTCCTCATCATAACTTATATTCAGGGCGATTAAAGCAATGTACGTTATTTTTATTGTTGGTACTGCCGGATCAGGGAAATCCCTTCTTACCGCAAGTTTTTCCGATTGGTTGCGAATGAAAAAACAGAACGTCATTGCTCTAAATCTCGATCCTGGTGTGCTCCACCTCCCTTACGCGCCCGCTGTTGATGTTCGAGACTATGTCTCTATTAATGATTTAATGGAAAAATACACTCTTGGCCCTAACGGCGCACTTGTTATGGCAACTGATCTGATTGCGACTGAGATTGATTCAATCCGCGCAGAGTTGGAAGCTACAAATGCGGATTATGTTCTTGTTGATTCACCAGGGCAATTAGAATTATTCGCGTTTAGACAAAGCGGTCTTTACATTGCAAATGAAATAAGTTATGATCAAAAAGCCATTCTCTATCTCTTTGACTCAGCCTTTTCTTCACACCCCCTCAATTATGTGTCGAATATGTTTCTTGCCACTGCGATCCAAAACCGATTCTTTCTGCCGCAAGTATCCCTTCTATCAAAAACAGATCTATTACCGCCAAAAATCGTGAGACGAATACTACGCTGGGGCACCCGCTATAACACATTAGAAAATGCTATTGAAGAAGAACTATCTGGAACTAAACGTTTGATGAGTCGAGGGGTTATTCAGCTGATATCTCGATTAGGGCTCTCCTTTTCCTTAATCCCTGTATCCTCCTCAAGAGAGCAAGGCTTTATTGAACTGCATTCGATATTAATGAATATCTTTGCAGGTGGAGAGGAAATCATTTAATTTCAACGAATAGCGATAGCTACAACTACTACAGTTGGATCCATTGATGAATCAGAATGACATCCTTCATGCGCAGGTGAAAGATCTCCAAACTCAACAAAATTCTCTATCTGAAGCAATTAATCAAACTACCCTCGACTGTGAACGATGGACTTCTAAACGAGACCATTTAAACCAACAATGCCAGACTCTTCGAAACGAAGTACACAACTATAAAACCCGCCGTAATCAATTCAATGACCAAATCAAAAGACTAAAAACCCGTCGCGAAACATACAAAGATCGCCTCCATGCCATTCAACAAGAATATCTTATTCAAGAACAGATTCTCACAACTCAACAACGAAAAGTTACCAGTAATCCCTCCCAGGTTCAACAAGAGATACAGCGTTTGGAATGGAGTATCCAAACTTCACCATATTCAGCTCCTCAAGAACAGCAAATCATCAGTCGAATAACTGCTCTTGAACATGAAGCACAATTCCACGGCACAATCACCTGTCTAATGGAGAGTCAAAAACAGCGAAAGCAAACCATGACGCAGCTCACGACACAAATAAAAGAAATTTTTTCCACGATCCAACAATTAGCACAAGAAAGCCAAAGCAACCATAACCTCATGCTCACAAAAGTTAAACTACTCGAGCAAACTCAGGAAGCTGCGGATCAAGCTCATTACAATGTCCTCACACAACGTACCCTCCTCCAGAAATATCAAACACAATATTCCACACTAGATCATGAACTCCAATTATTGATCCAGACAATAAATCAAAACAAAAACGAAGACATGCAAACCTCGTTACACTCCCGACTATCTTCGAAAGGATCCGACGCAAAGAAAAAAATTAAAGCACAAAAGAAGATATCGTTTAACGACTTTAAAGTATTAAAGGAAAAAGGTTACATATAACTTGAGCTTGCGGTAAGAGGATTCGATGTCAAAGTCCATTGAGCGCATTTTAGTCTTATGTGTTGATCGCGACGATGACATCGGAGAAAAGGCTGATATCCAGACCCCAATTATCGGTCGAGCAGCGAACCTTCATGCAGCTACTGCCTTGGTTCTCACCGACCCTGAAGAAAGCGACGCAAATGCCATCTTTGGTGCATTGCAAACCTATGATTCCTTATCCACAGAATTACATGACGCTGATTACGAAATCGTCACAATATCGGGATCAAAAAGAGGAGGATTCACCGCCGATAAGCAACTCCACGACCAATTAATTGAAGTCTTACAGCAGTTTCCTGCGGACAACGCTATTCTCGTGACTGATGGGTTTAGTGATGAAGAGGTAATTCCAATTATACAGTCGCAGATCCCCCTCATATCAGTGAAACGAATCGTTGTTCGTCATAGCGAAACAATTGAGGAGAGTTGGGCTCTATTTTCCCGCTATCTTCGACGGGTCTTAGAAGACCCATACTATTCTCGTTGGGTCCTTGGAGTCCCTGGACTCCTCCTTCTCGTGATGGGAGTGATGTGGCAATACATCGAATTCGTCAATCCCGGCTTTATACTGGCCGTCATTATTGGAATCCTCTTGATGATGAAAGGCTTTGCTGTCGATAAGGTTATCTCTGAGTTCATCTATCCCAGTCCATTAAATCTTATTCGACTATTCACAACTGCAATTGCCTTCATAATAGGTGGATTGGCCATTTCTCAGACTCTTGAGATCCTCTTCGAAGACGTAGGCCCAATTGACGTCTGGTTACCCAATCTCGCGCTTGTCCTCGGGACATCACTTAAATTTTCAGTCGATCTCTTGGTAATCTCATCAAGTATCTTTATTGGAGGCTTGGGCGTCTATTTCTATTTTGTCCGAGATTCCAGAATGCTATGGAGTGTAGTTGGGTTAGTAGTTGCTGTCTTGATGCGAATTATCGCGCTTCATGTCTCTGAAATATTGTTACTTCCCCAATCCCCCGTTCCAAGTATTTATTGGATCGAATTATTTGCCGTCATTGCATTAAGTATCGCCACAACTGTTATCGTCATTTTCGTCACATTACGCCAAGGACGACGCTTTGATAAATACTTCTTAAATATGGAGGTTTAACATGAAAAAAGCACGCATCGGGATCATCGGAGGAACAGGCATCCGCACCTTTATCCCCGATGGAGAACCGATACGCATTGGAACTCCTTATGGACCATCACCTATCATCACCATAGGTGATTTTGGTGGAAAAGAGGTCGCTTACCTACCTCGACATGGTGACAAACATACAGTTCCTCCCCATAACATAAATTATCAAGCAAATATTTGGGCACTTCACAATCTTGGAGTAGAACGAATCTTTGGAACGAATGCAGTTGGTGCAATCAATATTAAATATCAAGTAGGAGATCTAGTGATCCCACGTGACTTCATCGACTTTACGAAATCCCGCACACAAACTTTTTTCAATGAAGCTCCAGTGACGCATATCGATGTTTCAACACCTTATTGTCCTGAGTTAAGCGATCTTTTACATGGAGCAAGTCAACAATATAATGAAACAATCTGGGATCATGCGGTTTACCTTTGTACTGAAGGTCCACGTTATGAAACTCCCGCAGAAATTCGAATGTTTCGACAGTTGGGATGCGATATCGCGGGTATGACAGCGATTCCTGAACTAGTTCTTGCAAGAGAATTAGAAATGTGTTATTCATCCCTCTGTTTCATATCTAATATGGCTGCCGGCTTACAGGAACAATTAACCGCTGAACTTATCGCTGAAGGATCCCGACGGCAGACACAGCGGCTGAGTACCGTGTTAGAAGAAGCGATTCGTCGGGTTTCCTGGAAGAAACAATGCTCTTGTGCCCGTTCTCTGGAAGGAACACGGGTTTGAACCGTTATCTTTCGATCTTATTCCGGAAATTAGCGTATAACCCCATAACATATCGTCTTTACGAAAGAGTGTTATGGAGCCAAATCAAGCACGAGAAATCGCCTGAACACATCGGAATAATTTTGGATGGAAATCGCCGATGGGCATTTGAACATAGTAAGGATCCATGGAAAGGACATCAGTACGGTGCTGATGCAGTAGAATCGCTATTGGACTGGTGTCTCGATTTGAAAATCAAATCCATCACCATCTATGCGTTCTCCATGCAAAACTTTCAGCGATCATCTAAAGAAATAAACGAAATAATGCGTTTAATGGAAGAACGGCTTACTAAACTTCTCGTCGACGAACGAATACACAAAAATGAAGTCCAAGTTAAGATCATCGGTCGGAGACGGCTTCTCCCGCCTGATCTTCAAGACCTGATTGAACGAGTTGAAGAAGCAACAGCGGGCTATTTCAATCATTACCTCAATATGGCAATAGCTTATGGGGGGCGTGCAGAGATTGTGGATGCGACAAAACAAATTGTTGGGCAGATTCAAACAGGTAAATTAGCAGTTCATGAAATAACTGAGGATGTGATCGAACAGTATCTGTATACTGCACATTTACCTCAATCTGAGCCCGATTTAATCCTTCGCACTTCCGGAGAAGAACGGTTAAGCGGTTTTATGATCTGGCAATGTGCATATAGTGAATTATGTTTCATCGATGTTTTCTGGCCCGACTTTCGTCGCATCGACTTTTGGCGTGTCATTCGTACATACCAAAAACGCGATCGTCGCTATGGGCAATAATCATGCTTTAGGGCAGATAATATGGGGCTATTGTTAATTTTTCGGCTGTATCTGAATTAATGAGTACTGTATCTTCAATCCGAGCCCCAAAGGTTGAGAGATAGATGCCCGGTTCGTCGGTTACAATATTGCCCTCTTCTAAAATATCTGAGCTATGTGCAGATAGAAATGGAGGTTCGTGAACATCAAGTCCTACTCCATGCCCTAGGCTATGAATGAACTTTTCACCAAATCCTTGCTGGGTGATATATTGTCGGGCAAGGGCATCGATTTCTCGAGAAGGGACGCCGCTCTGCATCGCATCTAACGCGCGGTTATGAGCTTCCATTACAATATAAAGGATCGTCTCCTGTTGTTTTGATGGAGGTCCGACGATCACGGTCCGTGTTATATCACAGCGATAGCCTGAAACAACAGCCCCGAGATCCATGACGACAGCGTCCCCCCGCTTAAGAACTCGATCTGTCGCTAACCCATGAGGAAATGCAGCGCGTGGACCTGAAGCAACAACAGTTTCGAAAGCCACGCCTTCTGACCCTCTTCGTCTCATCGCATATTCGATTTCTGCGGCAACCTCATATTCTTTAACGCCTTCACTAACGAATTCACAACCAGCTATCGCTCCCTGATCGGTTAATTCAGCTGCGCGACGGATTAATGCGATTTCCTGATCGTCTTTTATACGTCGAAGTGTCGAAATAATGTCTTGCTGATGAGTGAAGGCGGAGGAAGGTAACTTGGAGCCAAGAAGTAAATACAGTGGAATTGAAAGATTATCAAATCCAATAGTCTGATGCCCTTCCAACGCAGTAATCAGTTTAATCACAGCATCTTGGTGTGTGACTTTTTGAATCGTGCAATTTTGTGCAGACTCTTGAGCGGCTGCGTAACTAAGTGTAGGAGTAAAGAGGATGGGGTCAGCTTGAAGGGGAACAAAAAGCGCAAGATATGGATTGGGGACGTCTAAAAACCCAGTGAGATAATATATGTTTTGAATATTTGTGACTAAATAGCCGTTCAACGCTGTCAGGTGTAGCTTTTCTCGTAAACGTTGGATCCGCGTCATGTATACTCACCTATCACGGGATACTATAATTAATGTATATATAATGTTAAGTACCACCAGTATTGGTAGTAATACGCAACGTGTCTAGTTAATACAGATTAATAATTAGCTAACTAAAAAGTTAATTTTAAATCGATCCACTACGTATTTACTATGTACAGAGGTCACGATACATGAGTAAATTATCAGCTTTCTTAAACCTCTACACATCAGACAGCACAGTGAAAACCTACAAGTACGCACTCTACAATTTCTTTACCTTCATTTATCCGGACGTGAAGGACACGTCACAATCCCAACGCGTAACTGTCATGGATCAACTCTCCGATAGGTACATCACCGAAGAGCGTGACTATGAAGCTGATATTCAAGGATACCTGAAAAACATCAGCCCAAAACCGCCTAAAACCGTAAAGCTCTATCTCGCTGCTGTAAAGAACTTCCTCATTGAAAGCGAAGTGGAACTTACTCAGCGATTTTGGAGACGCCTCATGCGGCGCTTCAAAGGAAGCGAAGCACGAATAGATGACAAAGTGCCATCAAATGAGGAACTTAAACACATCCTCATGCACGTACCTATTCAGGGTCAAGCGCTCTTTCTCACACTGGTTTCTTCAGGTATGCGGATCGGTGAGGCATTACAGCTCACGATTGACGATATCAACTTTCAAGTTAAACCGATTAAAGTCAATATCCGTGGCGAAATCACAAAGTCAGGTGATCGACGCACGACGTTCATTTCCAGCGAAGCTGGTGACGCGCTTCATGAGTGGCTGAAAGTCCGCGATCAATATCTTATCACTGCCGCGGGTCGGAGCCATCAACATGAAAAATCCATAACAGATCCGCGGTTATTCCCATTCGAAGTAGCCACTGCGTACAGCATGTGGAAATCTGCGCTCGACAAGACTGGTAATGGAGTACGGGATAAATCCACGAATCGCCGAAAAATTCACCCACATGTGTTGCGTAAATTCTTTCGCTCCGCGCTTCCCAAAGTCATTAACCGCGATTACGTTGAAGTGCTGATGGGACACAAAGGATATCCCACAGATGAGTACCGTCACATCACTGTTGAGGACTTAGCCGAGAACTATCAGCTTGGTGAGCACTTACTGATCATCTTCGGCAACGGTTCGGATGTAGGCAAACTGCGAGCAGAAGTCGAGGAGAAGAGTCAACAACTTCAAATTCTCGTAAACGGGCTGACGACAGAAAATCTGTCAATGAAGGAGCGACTGCAAGGACTCACCGAACAGAACACCCAGTTAGAAAAGACAATTCAATCCCTGAAAGAACACAACGAGGACCAAGTGAGCGACATCCGAGCGCAAATGGAGGCACAAATCCAGCAGCTTCAAACGCAGAATGAGAAGTTCAGCCAGCAGATCGACGATCTCCTACATAGATATGCAGACGAGAACATGAAACTTTCAGATTACATAGGAGACCTCATTAATCGCAACGTTAAACTGGAGGAGCAAATGAAGCGGATGGAATCACGGATCGTGGAATTGGTACGCTCCAACAATCATGAATCATATGAACGTTTGAAGGAGCGGCTTCAGCGCTTGTACTTCCTGTACCTTCAATCGCAAATACCGAAATTTAATACCGCGACCGAGGCTGAGTTACGGGTGCTTGACGCGAAACTACGGGAGACTGATTCCTTTTACCGCGAGGTCTTTGACGAGAGCATCGTCCAGAAATTCGCGGAGTGGAGACGTGAGGATGAAAACTAACTACCTTACTCGAAAATTGTTTGTTGTATCCACATCCAAATATTATAGGACTACGCGTGCGCGTACATTGATTATATTACGGTAGTCTACTCTTCGCGCATTAAGTATGTGGTGGGCGTCCATTGGCTTGATCGCCCCTTGCCGCAAGTCGCGCAGCCACGGCGCTTACCTTGCACCCAGAATGCCGTTCCATCCTCGTTGACAAAGACCACGCGTCCGTCATGACCACACGATAGACGGTACGTATCCCCTATTTTCATAGTAACCTCTTCTCATGTTCGTGAATAATTGCATTACGTAACTGAGTCCTGAGATATAAGGGCTTTAAGTAATGATGAGAAAACGGGGAGAGGTTAGGTATTGACGGTTTTTTGTTCTCTCTCAACCAACGACCTCACCCAATACTTTTTATATGCTTGCTTTTTTCCGGAATACTTTGTAAAATCACCACATAATTGATAAGATAGTCCCTGCGGGGATTTAAGGCCTTCAAACACGTATGTTGAGAGAGCAAGACATTTGTGCACATCGAGCATGAACCATCACGAGTGAAGATAACATGAAAGTGTTTCAACGATATCTGTGTGAACTCTGCACTAACTCCACGCGCGCGCGCGACTATCTAGCTAACAGACGTTGTAGCATATTTTAAACGTACAAAGTTATTGATGAATAAGCATAAATCATGTCAAATTCAGATACATAATTAGATGTATCATGTCAACAGTTATCATGAAGAATACTCACACGGTGGATTGGCAAGATCCACCCAAAGGATCCTATCTGACGGATGTGAAGGAAAAAGTTCTCTGGAAAGACGAATACACAGGAGCATGTTTCGTTCTGTTTCAATGGCCAGTTGGCATCCTCGATGAAATGCATAAACATTCAGATGCGAATCAATTCATTTGGGGTATAGATGGTGAAATCGAAGATCCAAATGGACAATCCATGCCAATAAAAGGGATGTTCATAATGATTCCCAAAGGCACGGTACATGGAAGAACAAATATCACGAAAGAGAGTCATGCACTCTTTTACTGGGATGGTCCACGAGCACAGGAACTAGTGTGATTACAGCTATCAATCAACTAGTCAAAAGACAATAACAAGTGCTACATTATCTAGATGTTTAAGTGTGTGTCATTGATGTCTGACAAAGTGCAAGTCGATTTTCAAACCGTGTTACGAAAAGGAAACAAGATCCTGAAATTTATCCAACGTCGAACGAAACATCCTCACGAAGCATATGTGATTCTCAAGTTCTTGACATATTTCTTTGAGTATAATCAAGGCCTCAGTATGTCAGCTGAAGACGAACAAGATATGATTACCATGATTAAAGAGAGCCAAGAAGCATTGAAATTAGATGATTCGTGAACATGGCCAGTAAGTAATAACCATTTTCAAAAATCTTTTATTGGACTTGCTAAATTTGTGAAAATACAACTTTTATTCCCGATCAACCATGCAATACACCTTTCAAGAACTTAACGACTTCGAACAAATCACGTTCAAGAACATGGTCACGTTTTATCGTGACGAACTTGAACGTTTACTGAGTGGTGAGGCGTCGAAACAGGTCCTCTCGAAAGGGAATCGAAAAATGTTGAGGCGATTAGGGATCTTGGTCTTGAAACCAACAGGTGATTCTGGTCGATTACTTGAAGTCTCCCCACGTGCACGAGAGATCTTGAAGACCTGGTAAGAGTGCACGTCAAATCTTATATTCTATCAATTTTTAATGTTATTTTATGGAGCGAGTATACGAGAAGTACGGATGGGTGATATTTCTAGCTTTGGGGTTGCTGTGGTTGGTGGTAGGCCTTAACCAATTATTCATCCCGGACACATTACTTGGGAATGAGGTTCAACATATCACAGGCATGTCCTTGAGTGAGCTCGAGGCTTCAAGCCCTGTGGCCACTGATATGGTTCGCTGGGCATTCGGGGCAATAGGCAATCTCAAGATAAGCTGGTCCTTCCTGGTCTTAGCCATTACTCTAACGGGCTACCGGAGGGGGGAAAAATGGGCGTGGTACACCCTGTGGTTGTGTCCTGCCATTTTGGTGGGGCAGGGACTCTTCGACTCTGTCTTTCTTGGCGACTTCAATGAGATGCTGAATTGGATCCCTATTACGAGCATATCACTGCTAGGGCTCCTAATTCCTATCAGAAAGTTCTTCCCAAGAACGCCACGATCGGAGAACGTGTAAATACGATGGTTAAACTTAAAATATTTTTAAGTGTAGTATTCGCAGTCGTAGCGTATTTTTTAGGTATTGTAGCTGAAGCGAATCATGGTACTGACTCACCAATTTATATGGCGTCCTGTTTTCTCAAAATAGTGTGTTATGTAATTGCTGTTCCACTTGCACACTCTGCCGGTAAGACGATTCGACACGAATGGAATGTTATCGGGATTCCAGGTTTACGATTTGTCAGTTGGATTATGTATGGTGTAGCAATAATTCATTTTATGACGTTTTTCATGTGGACAGCTGATGGTAGCCGGCTCCCAGATGGACAGATAACTATCGACTCTGCAATGTTTTTCATTGCATCGATGTTGATGATTGCAGAATCGTGGAACTCGTATAAAGGTAAAAAATAAACATCTATTAAGCCAGCTACCCGGGAATAACTAACTTCTATCGATTATCCTTCATCTAGGGTTGTTTAAGAAAGGTCTATTTTCGTTAGGTCTATTTTTTCAAGTATTATCTCTAGATCTATTCCCTCAAGATCTATTTCCTCAAGGTCTATTCCCTCAAGTATTTTCTCGAGATCTATTTCCGTGAAGTCTATTTCCTCAAGATTTCTCTTCTCCACTATCGCCTCAGCTATTTTCGCAGCTATAGGTCCTGCGATGGGTGCTGCTATTTTCTCAGCTATTTTCTTAGCGATCGGCGTAGCGATAGGTTCAGCTATGGGCTCAGTTATTTTCTCAGCTATAGGATCCGTTATAGGAGCGGTTGTTTGCTCTTGTATTTTCTTAGTTATTTCCTCCTTTATTTTCTCAGCTACTTTTTCCGTTATTTTCTTCGTTATCTCTTCCGTTACTTTCTTGGTTATTTCTTCCTTTATTTTCCCAGCCATCTTACCACCTCCTCCATGAAGAGTTCTAATACCAGCTAGCTAGCTTGAAACCCACGGCCATGCATACCAGACCGTGAGTACATTAAATCCCATGCTGACAAGTAATAAAAATTTGTCATAGGCAGACGGGTATGTCGGCAATCCAACAAGATTAAATATAAACCAGAAGATGGCGACGATGATGTTGGCCCAGCGGGTCACAGGATACGTCACCGTCAGAGACAAGACAACCATAATGATCGGAATCATCATTAATGCTGCGATGGGTAACCACATTCCCTGAGTGATTTCCCGACCCAGTACTGTGCTATCGCCACTCATTATGCGCAGCACATCGCCCAAAAGATACGTTAACATTGTAGCTACCCATAAAGCGGAAAGGATTATTCTAACATCTTCCAATATTCAATCACCTTCTCGAGTGTTATGTTCGACAGTTATTACGACATTTATGTGCGCATAGTTAGTGTCTAGATCCATTTTATCGTAGGTTCGACATAACTGTCATGTTGATTCATAAAGCTTTTTTCAGGGGCATCCTTGGGATAGCCCAACAGGATTGGTCCATATATTCGTTCATTCTCCGCAAGTTCGAGAGCTTGGACGACCTCGGCATTACCTGTCACCATTGCACCGAATCCCGTATAACAACTGCCCAGACCGAGCGACGTTGCTGCCAGCATGATGTTCTCGCAAGCTAGGGAACAACTCACTGCGTTAGCCTTTGGACCGATGACAAAGATGATCACCGGTGCAGAATAGTATATTAAGTCTTTAGGTTCAGGTAACACCTCATAAAGATTCATTACGTTCTCGTAGAGTGAAGGATCCATTTCCTTATAGTTTTCCATAAACCTATTCCAGATTGGAGTCACAGTCTTAAGGAGTTGTTGCTTGAACGTAGGGTCTTCGACAACCACAAACCGCCACGGCTGAAAACGTAAGGTGTCTTTCATCGTGCCCATGGTTGATGGTGCCTGATTACCCGCTTTGATGAGCGTATTGAGGATATCCTTTGGAATGGGTTTGGATTTATAGGCTCTGATTGACCGTCGCTTATTGATGGCTTCAATAACTGGATTCATCATTAATCCACTGTCAGGAGACTATGCCCGAATAGACATAAAAGCGTTCGGACCGCTAGCTAGCTACAGAATACGATCATATCGAATACCTCTTTCATGAACTGATACATCGCCAACGACTCACAGCTCGACCAGAAACGCGCGCGCGCAACCCTCAATCTCATTCGCCACTCCCCATCTCCCACCTATTCACCAGGACATTAAATTTGGTGAAATAAGAGAAGTCTGATCTGATGTTCAATCCTGCAATGGATGGATCGATCTGATGTAGCTAGTTAGCTATTACATATTCACTTCATAAGCCAAGCATTCTAAATGATATGTCTAGAAGACTATAATGATATATCACTATTTGTTCAATCAGATTACCATAAGGGCTTTATTGTTTTAAGAATCAATATTCCAATATGTCATCGAGAAAAGGCATCCACGTACT